>JBGCES010000138.1:0-4654 GCA_045106545.1 Saprospiraceae bacterium | reverse complement strand
TTATTCTATCTCGCTACGATTTCGATTGCTTCTAATATTGTTTTTCCGATCGGGACGACGATGTCGGAGCGGTTTGCATTTATGCCTTCCATTGGATTTAGTTGGGTAATTGCCGTATTAATGTATCGTTGGGGGGAAATGCGGAATGGAAAGGAAAAGCAATTGGGTATTAAAAAACTGTCTTTGCGTCTGATGGTTATTGGAGTGATTGCCTTATTATTTTCGATCAAAACGATTAGTCGCAATACCGTTTGGAAAGATAATTATACCTTATTTTCTACCGATATTAATACTTCCTTGAATAGCGCGAAATTGCGCAATGCCGCTGCGGGCGAAACGATTGCGAAAGCAACGACGCTCAAAAATGCAAGTCAGCAACAGCAGATGTATTTAACAGCTGAACAACATTTACAAGAAGCCATTAAAATTCATCCAAATTATAAAAATGCCTATTTGCAATTAGGGAATGTGAGTAATTATCTAAATCGCTACGAAGCTTCTGTTCAATATTATAATCAAGCGCTACAAATCGATCCGAATTATCAGGATGCCATTAATAACTTAGGCATTACCTATCGCGATGCGGGGCGTTATTATGGTGAAGAGCAGCAAGATCTCGCCAATTCTTTAAAATATCTCACCTTAGCCTATCAATATCGTCCACAAGAATACGAAACGGTACGCTTATTGGGCATTGCTTACGCAATGAGTGGTAATACGCCTAAAGCCATTGAGTTTTTCCAAAAAGCAGTGGATTTGCAACCTCAAAATGCAGACGCGCTCTACAATTTAGGAAGTGCCTATTATAATGCTGGAGATGCTGCAAAAGGACAGGAGGTTCACCAGCGTGCCATGCAACTCGATCCACAAGTGATGGAGCGAAATCAGCGGCGATAATAAATTTTAAGAAAATTTTAGCAATTCGTACACAGCAAAAAGTATAATTTTGCGTTATTGAAGAAAATGCGCGTCACAAAATAGATTGATTCGGCGATGTCTAGATTCCGTTTATATTTAATTTTGACGCATTAAATTTATGAGTAAACGATTGTTCAACTAAATCAAGTCTATAACTATTCCACAGCAGACCTTACCACACGGCACTTCGCCCACAAACATTAATCATCAAACAAAAATTAACGATACTCGAATTAAAAAGCGTTAAACATTCGCTAAAATTCGTACACATCGGTTACGTCCTACTTAACATCTACGTCTAATATGCGTTCTGAAGGTGTAATCAGATGATAAATATCGGACGTACAAATACATCTGATTAGTAATAATTTACCAACTTAACAATTTCAAAAATTATTTAAAACGATTGTTCATTATGACAAAATTATTTTTTAGACTTTCCGTTTTTTCAATGTTACTCGCCACAGTGTTTATGACATCGTGTGAAGAAGGAATAACAATTCCAGATCCTGGTACTGGTGCAGTTGCGCCAACTGTTTCTACTTCCAGTTTTGGAGATGAAGAATTAAATGCTGGCGCAGATTTCTCTACGACTGTTTCCGCTAGTCAAGGCGATGCAGGAATGCGGGACCTTGAAATCTTTGAAAATGGCTTAAAAGTAGAAACTGCTCGTCTATCCATTGACGGTAGTCCAGCTGCAGCTAACCCAATTTTATTATTGGATGCAGCAAAAGCTAGCTTTTCTTACGATGTTACTATTACTAATGTCCCTGCTGGTGTTAATAACTATGAATTTGCAGTGACGGATGACGATCTTGAAGCTAATTCTGCTTCGGTTAATGTAACTGGTTTGTCAGATCCTTTAGCGATTACTTTAGACCAAGGTAATACTTTTGATGGTGCTACTCCTAATACTAAAATTAGTTTTCCAATCACCGTAAGTGGAAATAATTTAAGCTCTATCTCAGTAGCTGAAAATGGTACATTAATGGCCGCTGATGCCTTGAATTTAGGTGATGTAGTTTTTGACGCTAACCCATACTTCTTATCTGCGGATGATCAAGCTGGTTTCCAAAAGAACCTATTAATTCGTGTAGCTAGCGGAAATAATGTTTATACGATTACGATTACGGACGCGGCAGGCGAGAAAGTTTCTGCTGACTTGACTGTAAATGCAGGAACGCCATTAAGTGGTACATTCACTGCTGTAGTTTTAAACAATAACTCTGGCCCAGAAAAAGGTGGATTAGATTTATACAACGGTATTGCCGTTTCAACTGCATCTGAATTCGACCAAGCACAGGTTGTTGATCAAGGTATCAATAATGATTTACCATTTGCTGATAACTGGTTGCAAGAAGTTGCTCCTGTAAACGGTGCTCGCTTACGCTTAGCTGCGGGGACTCAGCCAGAAGGCTTTAGCTTTGATAGTGTGGATTCACAAGAAGCAATCGTTGCTGCATTTGATAGCTCAGGCGAAGATGTAAGTAATAGCGGCAAATTATCAGAAGGTGACATCCTATTGGTGAATAGCGGAGATGACTACTTCATCTTACAGGTTGCTACTATTAGTGTAACTACTGATAATAACCTTGATTTTTACGAAATCAATATCAAGCAAGCGATTCAATAATCATTGTTTAGCAATGTAATTGAAAGCTGTATTTAGGCAGCTTTACTACGGTGGTGATATACAACAATATCATCACCGTATTTTTTTTATTAAATTTTATATGATCGAATTAAGAAAAAGTATATGTAGCAATATTTATACGAGGTTTGTTTTCTAATACTGTGAGACTGTTTTTCGATATTAACAAAGAAAATTTAGCTAACACTAAATAAGAAGAAGGAGTATTTGGATAATATAATAAACGGTAAAATTCTGTATTTTAAAATAAAATATTGCTTTAGCTGGAAAAAACTCTTGCAGAAGGAGTTAATTATTAGTTGTCAGTTTGTTTTTTCATAAAAAAAAGTCATCTTTGTAATTCGTATGATTTTCAAAAGGAAATATTTTACATTAAGATATTTCATCCTAGTCTTAACTCATCCAGAACATATTTTTGAGGAAACTGTGGTACATAGGTACTTGGTCTTTATTACCATAAGTTAATATATTACACTATCATTCAGTTTTGCGCTGTAATGATTTTTCTTTTGGTCAGCGAATGAATTTTTTACACTGTTCATTCGTTATTAACTATGGAACAAATATTCAATTAGTAAATTCAGCAACAACTATATAATTTAATTCACTTAGGATTTTTTAAACAGCAGCACAATGACTTTGACTTACAAATCTATTTTTTCAGGGCACTTAGAGTTCGGCAACGAACGAAGCTACGAGAAGGTTGTAAAGATGTTTCAGCACCGAGTTGAAAACTACTATCGCAACGAAATCCTTCTCAAAGAAGTTGAAGAAGTCTTCAACTCAGAATCATTTTCCCTTCATGTCCCGCGGCTTATCACCATGTCTCCCAAAAAGACGTGGAAAAATACGGTCAACTTACTAGAGTATGTTGCACAATTTGCCATTGCGGGTAGCATTCATGCATGGATGATTGACGATGGCAAAGTATTGCATAATGTACTTATTGAGCCACAAAGCGATAAAGCAGTCGTACAAGCATTTCTGAGCGGTCGTCAATTAGTACAAGATGGTAAAGAAGCTGATGCGATGCAGGCGTTGATCCGCGCGATTGATCAATTTGCTCGTCACGCTTTGGCTTACGAACGTCGGGGTTATATAAATTATCGTTTGCGCAACTATAAAGATGCGATGTACGATTTTACTAAGAGTATCAATATCAACTCCCGCAATCCCGAAGCATATTTAGGTAGAGCTAAGATTAGATTGATGCAAGAAGATTTGCAGGGAGCGATTGAGGATTATTCGGCGGGTATCAAATCTAGTATTCCTTTACAGCCTATTTATTGGCAAATGCGTCGCTTGAAGGCAGAAGCACATTTACAACTAAAAGAATACGAAAAGGCAATCGTGGAATTGAAATTTTTCACTCGTCGTCAATTTACGCCTGATAACCCAAATTATACTTGGCGCAAGAAAGCATATCTTGATTATGGAAAGGCGCTTTTGGAAATTGGTGAATTTGCAGAATCAGTGAAGCAATTGAACAATGCAGTGAAAATTGAGGCAGGACGCGAGCCAAACCTTGAAGCAGAGCAATTCTTATATCGGGGCATTGCTTTGAAAAAAGCAGGAAAAAAAGGCTTCGTAAAAGATTGGAAAGAGGCGGCTGGTCTTGGATCAGAACAAGCACAAGCATTATTGACAAAAAGACGATAGTCTTAACGATAATAAAATGATACTTTTGCGGAACATCACATAGCTGGTGTTCCGCATTTTTTTTACTTAAAATATTAGCCAAGTGTACCAACTGATCAAGCCTTTATTATTCAACATGTCGCCCGAGCGAGCGCATTATTTTACGGTGAAGTCCTTTCGTAACTTATTAGCTATTCCAGGTATTGGCTCCTTTGCACGTTCGCTTTATTCCGTAAAAGATAAACGACTAGAGCGCGAAGTATTTGGTTTGAAATTTCCCAATCCAGTTGGATTAGCAGCAGGTTTTGATAAGGACGGAAAATATTTTGAACCCATGAGCGCACTTGGCTTTGGTTTTATCGAAATTGGTACTGTTACACCCAAAGGACAGGTTGGGAATCCTCAACCTCGCTTATTTCGCTTACCTCAAGATAAAGCATTAATTAA
>JBGCES010000137.1:0-2731 GCA_045106545.1 Saprospiraceae bacterium | reverse complement strand
TTCCAAAGCTGTTTCTCTGATTTCCATCTCGCGCTGTCGGCGGATGATTTCATTTTGGGTACTCGTTCGTGGTGACAAATTATAATTTATTTTTAGTTGACTGAACGTTCATTCAAAATAGGTTAAAAAATAACACTCACTTCTATTTCTTCGATAAAATTGAACAAAAACTCGATTAAAAAATAAATTCCGTCTATTAACGCTAATTGTAATGACGCGACTAATCGGCATTATTGACTAGAAATTTATTCCCTTTCCTTACCTTTACCTCTTTCATAATAAAAATCAACCTATGCGCCACTACTTACTTTTTCTACCTGCACTCATTCTTTTTACTACTACTAATGTGCTCGCTCAACCCGCCGAAACCTATCCCTACTTCCGCGCCAACCAACAAATGATTCAACACGGCGTGCAAGCCATTTTGACTTGCAACGGTCTATTCACTTCCAATCGAACCATTGACCAAGTTTACGCGCAAGAATTAAAGTATTTGAAACAGCCCGTCGGTACAGCAAAGGGTGGCGATTATCGGATTGATTATGATAATAAAACGGTCGCGATTGGTATTCCCGGCGGCGTACCCGTGATGCGGGCGGCGTTTCGCGAAGGCATTGGTTGTGTGATATTAGCACCCGACCAAACGTTTGCAGATATTGATGAATTACCGATACAAACCCTAGCCCCAATAGCGGGCGATCCTGCGCAAATCGACTGGCCGATGGGCGACCGTTTGCCAAAATTCAAACCCTCGAATAAAATTGATAACGACAAACTGCAAGCCGCTTCCGATTGGGCATTTAATCGTGCTACGCCCGAACAGCAAACATTGAGTTTATTGGTTTTACATAATGGTCAAATTATTCACGAACGCTACGCCGATGGTGTGGATATGAATACGAAAACTCGTACTTGGTCAACCGCAAAAAGTATCGCGGTGACGCTATTTGGAATCCTCGCCGATCAAGGAAAAATGAATCTGGATGCTTCACTTGGTCTCGATTGGTTACCAAAAATTAGCGATAAGAATGCGACCGATCCTCGTGATGCGATTACGCTACGCCACGTTTTGAATATGTCGAGCGGTTTATATAATGTCGATAGTCACTGGCGTGGTGCAGAGTACGCAACAGGTTCGGGTTTGGCGTATTGGGCGGGTGCAAGTTCGGTTAAGGGCGCGCTGAATCGCGGGTTGATTCGTCAGCCAGGAACGTTTTGGGAATACGAAAATTATGATACACTACTCGGTGTTTTAGCGATGAAAAATGCTTTGGGTGACCCGCAAACCTATTTAGAGTTTCCGCGCAAAGCGTTACTAGATAAACTCGGTATGCGTTCGACCTTTTTAAGTACAGATCGCTTTGGCGATTTTATTTTGAGTAGTCAGGTTTATACGAATGCGCGAGATTTGGCGCGTTTCGGACAATTGTATTTACAAAATGGCAGGTGGCAAGGCGAGCGTATTATCAGCGAAGATTGGATAAAATTTGTCCGTACGCCCGCGCCTTCTACTGCGGAACGCGGTAATTTTTACGGTGGTCAATGGTGGCTCGTTCCCGATGATCGCACGGATGTGCCTAAAGATGCTTACGCAACGGCGGGTAATCGTGGGCAGTACGTCATCGTTGTGCCTTCGCATGATTTGGTGATTATAAGACGCGGATTGGATTACGGAAAGCAAGGGTTCAATCGTTGGGATTTGGTGCGAGAGGTATTGAAGGCGGTTGAAGGAGTTGATTAGGTTTATTGTGCTGATAAGGTTGATTGAGTTCACGTATTAACACAATCAACCTTATCAACTCGATTAACCAGTCAACTAACCCGCTACTGATAATTCGCTAGATTCTCCTTAATCGCCTTAAACGTCTTAAACGGTCCAACGCTCGACAACATATTCACCACCCAAGTTGGAATCGCTCCACCGGGGTCAGATTGCAAAAAGTATTCAATATTCAACATACCATCGCCTTGCGGCGTCAATATCCAACGTGAGAGAAAACGCGACATGCGCACGTAGCCACTTTTTTCTTTTAAAATACCTGCTACAGCTTCCGATTTGACGGTCACTACGCCCGTTTCTTTATCTTCGATCACTTGCGCCGAACTCACCAAATCACGATCACTCACTGGAAAGGGAAAGTCAATTTTGGAATGATTAATCGGAATGCCTTCTTCATTTACTTTGATGCGTTTTACTTCAAATTCTGCATCTAGCCAATCGGGATTGGTCTGAATGACTTCCAGTATTTTAATAAATGCCTGCGTGCTACTTTGCGCAGTCGAGGTCATTTTGAGTTCTTTTAAATTAGAATTGGGTAGCTCGCGGCTATAAACGGAAATGCCTTCTTTTTGGGATTTGAGTTCCCATTTTGCTTCGCTTTGCGCGAAAGAAGTGAAGGAGGAAGCGATTAAGAGAAGTAAAAAAAGGTAACGCATATTTTGAATGTAGTTTATTACAGAATTAAGTAGTAATCAAATGAATAAAATATTGATAACTAGTGATGTACTAATCTAGTATTAGTTTCTAATTTTATGCTTTTTGGGAAGAATTACCACAGCTGTAATTTAGCTAGTCATTGTGACTTTTTTCATTGATGCCTTGCGACTGAAACTTAGGTTTCAATAATCGACGTAAAGTTGTATCCAAACTCAGAGGAACAGAATAAATTCCAGAGTTCAAGGTTTACGATTTTTTAATTCCTAGGGAAAATTCAGATTCATTTTTCTACTT
>JBGCES010000136.1:0-1630 GCA_045106545.1 Saprospiraceae bacterium | reverse complement strand
TAGTCACTTTTAATGCAACGGGTCGCAATGCAAACAATAACGAGTTTATCTTTGATCGCAGTTGTGCCGCACAGTTGAATACGACCATTGATCTACCCGATGCAGATTTAGCAGTTAGCTTTACCAATACCAATGATTGCTTTTCGAATTCTACGGGGCGCGTAAATACAGATGTAGTTGTTACCAATAATGGTAATGCCAGTACGAAGACTCCGATTTTAGTCGATTTGGGATTAACCGAAGTTGTTGATCCTAATAATCCAAACATTCGCGCTACGACACGTACAGGTCGCTCTTATTGGTTTATTGAACAGAACTTATCGCCAGGCGAAAGTGTCGTTTTAGCCAAACCATATTTTGCACCGACTACTGTCAATAGCTTTTCGGCTACTGCAGCGATCAACAATACGGCTTCCAATATTGAAGATACCAATCCGACCGATAATACGGCAAACGCTAGTTTCAATATTAGTGCAGATTGTGATTTTGGTGGAGGTGACGAAATTGATCTGGAAGTAGCTATTTCTACTAGCAATCCGAATGTATTGATTTACGAAAGTGCCGATATGCAAGTTACCGTAACCAATACGGGAACGGCTACTGCGCGTGATGTGCAAGTGGACATTCCGTTAAGCAATACGACCGTCATTCTTTCAGGTGGAACAAGTCCCGATTTGAGTTCAGGTTTTTGGAACACCATACCATTTAGTTCTAATATCTGGAGTATCCCTGAAATTGCTCCGGGCGAAACGGCTACTTTAGATTTTAATGCCTTTTACTTAGCACGTCCATTTTTATACGCGCAAGTGATTGCTGCCGATGGTTTTGATTCAGATTCTACGCCCAATAATGGCGATGGCTTAACTGCCAACGAAGATGATGAAGCGGTATTTGGTGGAACGACTGGCGGTAACAATTGCCGAATTTTCCTCAGTATTTTTAGCAAACGTTGTAACGATAACGGAACACCTGATAATCCTGATGATGATACCTTCTCCTTCACGCTGCGGGCTACGGGTAACAATGTTGGTAGCACTTTTGGCATCCTTTCGCCCATCAATACTTTTGCACCCGTTGCTTACGGTGAGGATATTGAAGTTAGCGATTTCCCGATTAGTGGTGGCGCAGTGGAAGTAATTGTAGTGGATAGTGATAATGCGAGTTGTCGGACAGAGTTAACGGTACAGCCGCCTGCGACTTGTTCCAATGGTGGCGGAGGCAGCAGCGATCTAGTTTTGACGATTGATGCACCCGCGACTTACAGTCAATATACTACTGTTCCTGTAGTCTATACGATTACGAATAATGGCGATGGAATGGCGCGTAATGTCGTTATCAATACGCCTCAACCTGACGGTACGACGAATTCTAGTTCGGAAACCACCCAAGGTGACTTTGATCTCTTCCGCGAGCAATGGGAAGTGGGTGATTTAGCCGCAGGTGAATCGGCTTCTTTAACGTGGAATATTTTTGCGGTTACAGGCGATGGCATCACTGGTTCTGCTAATATTGTAGGAACAACCGAGTTAATTCCTTTCAGCATTAGTTTAGCGAATTTGGGTAAACCCAATACGGCGAAAACAGCAGCAACTACGCCTCTATCGAGCATTCAGCTCTACCCTACTATCAC
>JBGCES010000135.1:0-1732 GCA_045106545.1 Saprospiraceae bacterium | reverse complement strand
GGTGTAGATGCAGTAGGCTAAGTGTTCGGGGTTGGTAGTTGGCAGTTGGTAGTTGGTAGTTGGACTAGTGTCTTTGCTTAACGCTGATGAATTGACAGTTGGTTGTTCAAGGTTAAGCTCTTCTAGCGGAATGATATGTTTCGCCGTTTTGGGCAACTTATCTACCAATGATTGCTGCGTCAAAACGATTTGCGCCGCAGAGTCTTCGATCATAAACCGTAACCGCTCTTCGGGATAATCTACATCAATAGGTACGTACGCACCGCCCGCTTTTAATACGGCAAAAATACTGATCAACATCTCGAAGGAGCGATCCATGCAGATGGCGACAAACTGTTCGGATTGTAACCCAAGGCTTAATAAATGATGGGCAAGCGCGGTTGATTTTTGATCTAATTCGGCGTAGGTGAGCTGTTCTTCACGATGAATAAGGGCAATAGCAGTAGGCTGCTCCTCGACCCGTTGTGCGAAGATCTGGTGTAGGCATAGTTGTGCGTGGAAGCCATGAGTGGCTACCTTTCCCGTAAATTTGTTCATAGTCGTTTGCTTGCTCCTTACCGTGGAGGTAAAAATCGGCGGAGTCTAGTTTTTGTAAAAATAAACACGTCAGTTGTGGGCAGGCGAAAAACGCAGCGGGTTAGTAAATTTTCATTACAAACTGGTTATCAGTAGTTTATGTGCAGAACGACTGATATGAAAATAGAAAATTGTAATGCTTTGACTAACGTAAAAATTGCGTTTAGCGATGCCACTAAGCGGGGGGAGGTTAGAACAGAATATCAGCAAAAGTATTATTGAAGTCAGGAGGGAATCAGTTTTCTCATAGATTTAAAATTGAAATCGTAACTGAAACGGGGGGAGGAAAAGATTTCAAAATTTGTTGCTGTTGCCTGTTTTTCAATGAATGGATGAACGATTGGGTTTCTGATTAAATACGAAAATTCATTCTTTTATTTAATCATTATAGCATTCACGCATTGATTTAATTAGGGTAAAGATAGTATATTAAACGACATTTTGCAAATACGAAAACACATTGTATTATTATGAATAAAATCATTTTTGTTTTAAACGGTGGACGGCGGATGGTAGACGGTGAACGTTGTGCCTTTACGCAGGCGTTTGGAGAGGATAAATTGAACTCTAGGTACGGTGTTTTGTTCTTACAATGGATTAATTAAATTAACGATATGGAAATTATAAAAGGAGATAAAACGGCACTGGTTTTTGGTGCGACGGGATTAATTGGTTCGCACTTAGTGGAGCAATTGCTGCGGCATAATTCTTACCAAAAAGTAAAGGTGTTTGTACGGCGAGAAATGAAAATTAAACATCCGAAACTGGTTCAACACATCATTGATTTTGATAAATTGTTGGATTATGCCGATTTGATTGAAGGAGATGATTTGTTTTGTGCGCTAGGAACGACGCGGGCAAAAGCAGGAAGTAAAGAGGCGTTTTTTAAGGTTGACTTTACTTACGTTTATGAAGCGGCGCGGATTGGTCTTTCGCAAGGTATTAATCAATTTTTGCTGGTTTCTTCGGTTGGTGCCGATCCCAGTTCTTTTTTCTATTATTCGCAAGTGAAAGGCGAAATTGAAAAGGCGGTGAAGGATTTGGATTATTGGGGTGTCCATATTTTTCAACCCTCTCTCCTACTTGGTGAACGCAACGAAAATCGCTTTGGGGAAGATGTCGCCAAACGGATAGGGAAAGTGTTTGATAAGATAAC
>JBGCES010000134.1:0-2012 GCA_045106545.1 Saprospiraceae bacterium | reverse complement strand
GGATTGTCTGTGATCGTGCGGAAACCGTTGCGGGTACTGGATTTGTATCGCTGATAGTGGAAGCAGGCGTTTCACGAGAAGTATAATAATTGTGAAATGGTGCAGCGGTTGCAATTTGCTTGGTAACGGCGATTTAGTAGGCGATTATAGGTAGTACTTGCGTTGCTAATTAATCAATGGGATTAGATTTGGATAGACTACGGCTTAGCGGTTGGTAGCTAAATGTGCAATTATTTGTTTCATATTAAAACACATACTCCCGTAAAAATGTAGCTTATTCACTATATTTGCTTACTTATTTTGGTAGCTTATCGCACGCCTTTTATATAACTATCGAACATCGTTTTCTTAATTAAAAGTATTATATTTAAAGGACTAAAAACGATGTGCAGATCTGCACATCGTAAAATTAAAAACGAGTGGTTTATCCTTTTAAAATACTGATTATCAATACTTTAACCCGATGTGTAGATCTACACATCGCTACGTAAAAAACTATGGCAGTACAAACATTTAACTATCAGAACGCAACGATCACTTTTGATTTTGGAGAAGGATATAAGATGGTCAATGCTACTCAGATGGCGAAGCCGTTCAATAAAGCAGTGAGTGGTTTTTTGCGTTTACAAGGAACTAAAGAATACATCGATCTGCTGGAAGATCGATACGGCGCAGAAAGCTTAAAAAATGGGAAAATGAAGAAAGAAGTGCTACGGGTGATTAAGGGTGGTGCGCCCGATTTGCAAGGTACTTGGATGGATGAAAAACTGGCTTTGAAATTTGCGGCGTGGTTGAGTGCTGGTTTTGAACTATGGGTATTTGATCGGATTGATGAATTATTAAAGACGGGAGAAACGCGAATTATCGGACGGGACTACTCTATCAGTCACGCGTTGCGGTTTATTGCGGATAAGTTGGATGAACAAGACCAAATCAACTTACGGGTCGATGAACGGTTGGAACATATTTCGGACGAGGTGGACGATATACGCGCTCGATTGACTGTACAGGATGAAAATTATTTTTCCATTGCGGGCTATTGCGCCAAGCATGGTATTCACTGTCCACTAGACAAAGCTAAAAAATGGGGTAGAGCTGCTACTATCCTGAGTAATAACGAAGATTTGCACTTTTTTAAAATCCACGATCCGCGCTTTGGCGAGGTTGGAGTGTACCATGTAGGTATTTTAAAACGAGTAATTGGGGAGTAATCGTTACTACCCTACTATCAAAATTTATTTACAGCTTAAAATAGCAGATAGATTTTTAAAATTACTTAGATATAATTTATTTTTAAAGAAAATTATATCTAAGTAAAAAAGAAGGATTTGGTAGAAAAGTGATGATTTTCTAGTCGCCTTGATTTTCGCGTAAATTTACCGAGAAACGACTTTCGTACTAACTATAACACTGATATGGATCTTAAACAAGTTTTGCTCACCTCTATTATAATTTAGTAACCTAATGACTACTTAGTAAATAACGAAATCGTTATTTCGTTAAACTAAATTTGAATAACAGGTTTTCAGGTCTGATGAAAATTCGCTGCCGTTCCCCCCTACCCTACTACATTTTTGGGTAGCGGGTGAAATCAGTGGATCGAATTAGCAAAGCTCAGGTGCAACAGTTTTCACCCACTATCCATTTTTTGACCATCTCCTTTATCATTGACCAATTACTATAGAACAGTACATCTCTATCTAGCCATTCTAAGTATTACCGAAATAACTAATTAAACACTTATAGAAATGGGGATTTACTTCTCTCCTGATCCAAAGGAAAAATTAATTGTTTCGGCGTTCTTAATCAGCACTATCCCTACCTAACATTTGTAACATTCAGGAATTTCCTGTATCATTGCCTTCAATAACGAAATCGTTAAATCATTATTTCGTTAAATCGTTATTAGTATTAATTTTTTACAACCGAAAAGACAGCAGTACAAACCTAATTGAATTATGACTTTAGTTATCGGAGTAGTTTCTCAGAAAGGTGGCGTAGGTAAATCTACC
>JBGCES010000133.1:0-2192 GCA_045106545.1 Saprospiraceae bacterium | reverse complement strand
GCAAGTTTTCAACAGAAAGTTTCACATAAGAAACTGCTGCTTAAGATACTAGTTATCTATTAACCCTTCTCCCGCAGCAAACTCAACAACTCATTCAACTCCTCCGCTTGTTCCTCACTCAAATGCTGCAAAATCGCATCCATCGACGTACCCGATTGATCAATTTGCTCGATTAATGCGATGCCCTTTTCACTCAAAAAAACACGATTAGAACGTTTATCGTGATCACAAGGCTTCTTTTCAATCAATTCCTTACTCACCAAACGATCAATAATCCGCGAAGCATCCGACATTTTATCGATCATGCGACAACGTACATCTTGAATCGCTACGGAAGTGGGATACTCGGCGTAGAGAATTTTTAAAATATTATACTGTTTCTGTGTGATGTCGTAAGGGCGCAATACTTCGCGCATTTGGTTGCTCAACCAATTGGCAGTATGCAGTAAATTGACGCGCAATTTCTGGTATTCGTTTTTAAACTTAGCTTGTTGTAAAGCGGCTTCGATCATAGATATTAGATATTGGAATCACCCTGATTCATTTATTTCAGCTTTACTTGTTTAAACATCTAAGTGAGGGGTTTAGTTGTTTTTTGTAGTGGATAGATAATAGATTTGCAGATAAAAAATATCTTGGAGATGAATGTCGTCAAATTAGTTCGCATCTCGTGTTTCTGAAGGAAACAAACTATGAATAGCCACGGGTGCAACCCGTGGGAAATGACACACCATTATTCTTTGATGACCCTGAAGGGGTCATGCTTTACGTAAGTTCAACTCCTTCAGAGTTGCGAAACTGCTGTATTTATACTGCCACGGGTTGCACCCGTGGCTATTCATGGTTAATCCCCTTCAGGGATTCCATAAGTTGATGACATTCATCTTGGAGATACTTCCTATCTATCTGCGGAGAGCAATAAAGCCAATGCCTTTTCAGTTTGTCCTTGCTCTAATAATTGCTGCGCAACTTGGTGAATTTCTTCTATACTTTTAGATAGATAAATACGTCCCATTTGCTCCACTAAGTCCGCATCAGGTAAGCTTTCTGCATTTCCTAAACGACCTAGATTATTCCCAGTCAAAACGCTGCTATTGCGTACACTTATGGGCAATTGATCTACTCCAATTCCTTGCGTCCGAATCGGTTTCGGAATTTCAAATAAACCGTTGTTGGCACGCGAATAATAACTGCCGCCCATCCGCCCAACGAGATCGAGTTTGTGCGTATCTAAATAGCCATTTTCATCCAAATATTCATCCCGTAAATGCATATTCACGACGCGCGCAACGACCAAATTTCCTGCGCCGCCTTCCTGTCCTAATTCGATTACTTGATCCACTACGCACTCAAAGGACGCAGGTGATTCGGTAACAAAAGGCGCTTTGATTTTGCTCGATTCTGCGGCGGTGAATCCCGCTTTGACAAACTCATTTACGCCTTTAGCGTAAGCCGTACTTGCTAACGACATTTGTTCTACCATCGCGTAATTGACGATGCTAATGGATACTTCGGGTACTTCCAATACATTCTGTAACGTATGCTTGGTCGAACCATCGCGTCCACTCCGCACGGGCGAAAAAATCAGCACGGGCGGATTGGAACTAAACAGATTGAAAAAGCTAAAGGGGCTGAGATTGACATTACCCACTTTATCGATGGTACTCGCAAAAGCGATGGGACGCGGCGCAACGGCGAAGGCGATGTGTTTATAAACTTCGGATTGGGGAATGGTGGTTGGGTCGATTTGCATTTACCTATATCTAATCAATTATCGTTATCGGGATGATTTATTGGAAGAGAACTGTGACGAACAATTATTATTTGTACATCTTCACCAGGAAGGTAAACATAAGCTATACGATAGCCTTTTACAATAATTTCTCGGATAAATTCGTCTGCCATTTCTGGAACTTTGCGTCCCATTAAGGGTACTTTTTCCAATAAAAGTACTCTTTCTAAAATCGTATCAATTAGCTTTTCAGCATACCTCTCAGAGGTTTGTGCATGATATTCGTAAATTTGATCTAACTGATGTTGAGCTCGAAAAGTCCATTTTACTTTTGCCATCTTTTTCCTTTTTTCATCAATTCATCAGTAGTCAATAAATTTCCTGCTTTCACATCTTTTAGCCCTTCTTCCAAATCAGTTAAGTAAAGGATTCGTTCTAAAATTTCCTCTGGAGTCGTATT
>JBGCES010000132.1:0-13290 GCA_045106545.1 Saprospiraceae bacterium | reverse complement strand
CAGGAAACTCTGTCCATTACGGATCGCGCTTATCTGATGTTTGAAGGAAATATTTTGAAAGCGGGAACTGCGGAAGAGTTAGCTGCGGATGAAATGGTACGGAAAGTATATTTAGGTAAGAATTTTGAATTGCGGCGGAAGAAGACATTGGAAATGTGAAATTTAAAAGTAGGGCTGTCTAATCTATGCTCATACGTCTTCTAAAAAAGCTACTTTTGTAGGATGTTATTTCGATTTCTATTTTTCACTCTGATCTTGCTTTCTTACACTGCTTGTGAGGAAGATACGACGCCACAATTGAACAAAGCTGACATCGACATCATCGACACTTTGTACATGAATGAATTAAAATCATTCCGTCCGTATTTGGATAGTATTTGTGAGGCGCAGTTTGATAGTTTGGTGCAGTTGGCTGCTGATTCGATGTTGATTGAACGGATGGAAGAAGTGGAAAGGCAGCGGAGTCGGTATCAGTTGGATTAGAATTTATTTAGCAAGACACAAGGCGAAGTTAGTTATATGAAAATGAGATGGTTAATTATTGGTGCAGGATTATTACTTTTGGGAAGTATAGCTACTGCTTTTCAAACTGAAACAAAGACCCAATTACCCCAAGTTACTAAAGAACAACTCCGCAAGGAACGCTTACAAAAACGCCTTTCTGAATTTCAAAGATCCGTTGAAAAAAATTGCCACGAAGATATTATAACGCGCGCAAATGAAGTTGTAGATTCCATTCTTATCGCACGTGCCAAAGCCTCTCGTGATACTATCACTAAACCGCCGCGTCCTGAACGCCCCGAACGCCCTGACTTGCGTTCACCTACTGATTCTACACCTGTTGCACCGCTGCTAAAAGGCGATTCTATTCAATAAAAAGAGCGTTATCGGAGAACGCTTTTTGAATCAATATCTTCCGCGCTTTCCGCTTAACTTTTTTCGCCAGAAAAAATCCTCCGCGTTCCAAATGCTATTGTTGTACATGTTAAAAGAGTAAAAATAGCTCTGCGTCCTCCGCGAACTTTGCGTTTCATTAACTCCAGCGTACGTCATTAACTATTCCCTCTTACCCATTCCAAAATTTTCTTCGCATTCTGCTTGGAAATGTCCGCTGGCAACTTCACTTGCTCCCGATTAACTAAATCAATCACAACCGCAGGCTTAGTCACATCATTTTCTCGTAGAATAATAAAACGATTATTCTGCGCCCCTTTGCTAATCTGCGTATTCAAATTGACAGGCTGTTCAAATAGCGGATTGACCGCAAAAACGCCTTCTTCATAATCATATTTAGGTACAATAACTTGTTGCTCTTCTCCCAAAGAAGGCAGTAAGAACAACGAAGAAAACGAACCATCCTCCATGCGATATTCCGCGAAAGCAGGCGTTGGGGTCGGCTTGGTTTTATCACTTACGTCAATTACAAACGAACCGCCATCTTGGGCATAACCGACCATATAATCTTCCCACAACTCTAGATGCTGAATCATTCCTGAGTTTGCATCATCTAAATTACGTTTGCTTAGGTAATTCGGTTGTACAGGTGGAAGCAATTGCTGTGCCTCCGTATCGTACAAATAGACGGAATTGAAAGCAGTAATACCCACTAACTTACTCACGTTATTGTAGTTGACTTTTGCCAAATAATAGGCATAGTCGGGGCTAATGTTGACTGGCAATTCAAGACGTTTGATCAATTCGCAATTCGCTGTATTGTAAACCATTAAGGTGCGATGGCTATCGCCTAATTCATCATCGTAGGTCGTCGAATCGGCGGCAATTGCGACTAAGGTGTTTTGGTCACGCAACCAAATTTGATTGCCTTCTAAAACTTTTCCTGATACAGTACAATCATGCGTAGTAGGTGAAGTTTTTGCTACTGAGGGCGAGGTTTCCGCGTCAGTTTGCGAGGTTGAGGTGTTGTTGTTTGCTGGGTTAGATGTTTCACCAGCGCAAGCAAACATTGATAACACTAAGCTAAATATAAAAAAGCGGAAGAATTTATCCATGATATGCGGTTTGAAAATAGTTTTTGTTGGAAAAAATTTGAATAAAGTTAAGTAAAAAATCGAATGTTGTACGGTTGAGGAGAAAAGAGCCTTAGACCATCAACTATTAAGTGTAGATGAAGATCGCCGTAAAAAATTTTATTAACTTAAAAATTAAGCAAACTTACTTTGGCGAATTCGCGAACTTTAGCAAATTACCTGTTTCTAATTTCCCAAAGATTGCTAAAATATTGGTAATCACTTCATTAGGAATAGATTTTTTATTTAAAAAAAGAATCAAACCACGGTAAAAAAAGCTGAAATTAGCTTTTATAAGATACGCAGAAATCCTACCTTTGCAGCGATTTTGAGGAGGGACGATCTAGAAGTGATTGAATATAAATGTAACAGGTTCTTTTCTGACTTGTATCTATACCAAAAAAGAAATTTCAATGCGTAGGTTTTTACTAAGTTTATGCTGCTTGATTTGCTTGTCCGTTGTTGCGCTTGCGCAGCACGATCACAATCATGACCACGATGGTCACGACCACAGTGGACATAGTCATGCAACAACCGATCATCACGGCGCTCCTGCTGGGGTTGAGCACTCTGGATGCATACACATTGATCACGAAGGTGAACCTTACGATCCTACTTCAACGGCTTTCCACCACATCGCGGATGCCAATGTTTACAGCATCGGACCTTGGAGTATTCCATTGCCTTGTATTTTATATGCACCTGAGAAAGGGCTGAGTACATTTATGTCAAGTGCGTTTAATATCGGTCACCACGGTAGCGGTTGTCAAGCGCATGATGGTTACGTATTGAATGAAGGAACAGTAATGCGTGTCGTAGATTCTTCTTTTCCGAAAGGAGAAGTAGAGATTGCTGGTTTTGGTCATGCGATGATCCAGAAGGACGATAAAGAAGTAGAAAAAGCAACAGTAGTAATGCCTGACGGCAAAAGCTACTTATTAGACAAAAAGTCAACTCTAGATGGCGGATTGCTTGGTGGCGGAATTAGCTCTTTCTACGATTTTTCAATTACGAAGAACGTAGTTAGTATGCTTCTAGTAGTTGCTTTCTTGTTTTGGTTGTTTGGTACAGCGGCGAAAGGATATAGAACGCGCGAAGGACAAGCACCAAAAGGTGTTCAATCTTTTATGGAGCCATTCTTTGTATTCATTCAAGACGAAGTAGCGAAGCCATTTATTGGACCTAAATGGGAAAAACACTTGCCTTTCCTAATGGCAATTTTCTTCTTCATTTTAGGTTTAAACTTATTTGGTCAGATTCCATTCCTTGGTGGTGCGAACGCGACTGGTAACCTAGCCGTGACGATGGCGCTTGCAATATTTGCCTTTTTAGTAGTTAACTTAAATGGTAATAAGCATTATTGGGAACATATCCTATGGATGCCTGGTATTCCAGCTTGGGTGAAAACGATTATCACACCAGTAGAATTTTTAGGTGTATTCATCAAGCCATTTACTTTGATGTTGCGTTTGTTTGCTAATATCACTGCAGGTCACATCGTAGTATTAACTTTCGTAGGTTTGATTTTTATCTTTGGAGATAAAGGAGCATTTGAGTGGGGGATTGGTCGCGAAGGTGGTTCTCTTTTAGGTGGTATTCTAGCAATCGCGTTGACCTTATTTATGATGGCGATTGAGTTATTGGTAGCATTTGTACAAGCATTTGTATTTACTATTTTAACTGCATCTTACATTGGTGCAGCGGTAGAAGAACACCATCACGATGATCATGCAGAAGCGCATGCGCACTAGTTGAAAGTTAGTAGTTTTTAGTTGGTAGTTGCAGTGTTGACTCACCAATTAGGGCTTACAAATAAAAAGAGTTTATTAATGTACAAATCGTGTGATTACGTATTAAATATTACTCTTTGAAATAAATATTCTTAATTCATCATAAACGAGCGTGAAATTTTTTCACTCTCAAATAAATTTAACTGAAATGACAGGTTCTTTAGCTGCATTAGGTGCTGGTTTAGCCGTTATCGGTGCTGGTCTAGGTATCGGAAACATTGGTTCTAAAGCAATGGAAGCAATTGCTCGTCAACCAGAAGCGGTTGGTGACATTCGCGCAAACATGATCTTGATGGCTGCACTTATCGAGGGTGCTGCATTGATCGCGATTATCTTGGCTTTCTTTGCATAATCAGCGCTTTAAGAAAAATATCGACATCGAGCCGACGGTTGGTCGGTTCGATTCGATTTGTTAGTTAAAATTGTCCAATTGAATGATTGTACAATTGTGAATTAAGCATTTTCGTATTAGGAAATTGTTATTGTTATAAATATAGTGATTGGTGTAAACACAATTTTTCAATTATACCATTACACAATTCAATAAATCATGATTGATTTTTTATTCCTTGCTGACTTTTCGGTTATTCGTCCAGATGTAGGTCTATTATTTTGGACAACGATTATCTTCTTAGTATTCTGGTTTGGTTTGGGTAAAATGGCATTTACGCCGATTGCTCAGGCATTGAAAAAACGCGAAGACGATATTCAAGGTGCATTAGACGAAGCTAAAAAAGCTAAAGTAGAGATGGCAGCTTTGAATGCTAAAAATGAAGAGTTATTAGTGGAAGCTAGAGCAGAGCGTGCTAATATTTTACGTGAAGCGAAAGAAGCGAAAGATAGCATTATCAAAGAAGCACGCGATAAAGCAAAGGACGAAGCGCAACGCATCGTAACGAATGCTAAAGTGGAAATTGAAAATCAAAAGAACGCAGCAATGACTGAATTGAAAAATCAGGTTGGCGTGATGGCGATTGATATTGCAGAGAAAGTAATCAAGAAAGAATTAGCGGGTGGTCAAGACAACTTCGTTAATCAATTAGTGAACGACATTAAGTTGAACTAGGAGTTTAATGTAAAATGTAGAATGTAAAATTTAAAATGTAAAAGTTCACTCATTGTTCTTACATTTTATTTTACTGAACATTTTCATTAACTAAGTAAAAAACGAGTGGACACGTTAAAAGTGGTTACTCGTTACTCGTTAATCATTACTCGTTAATCATATGTCGGTAATCAGAATAGCCAGTCGTTACGCCAAGTCGCTTTTGGATTTGGCAGTCGAACAAAATAAGTTAGAAAAGATCAAAGGAGATGTTGATGCTTTTTTGGCAGCGGTAGAGAATCGTGATTTTTATCTATTGATTAAAAGTCCGATTGTTAATCCGACTAAGAAGTTAGCTATCTTAAAAGAAATCTTTGGTGGTAAGGTCGATGAATTGACTATGACTTTTTTTGAAGTTGTATTGCGCAAAGGTCGGGAGTCAAATCTACCCGAAATTGCGAACGAATTTATTAGCCAATATAAAGTACACAACCACATTTCAACCGTTACTTTGACGACGGCTGAACCATTGAGTGAAGCAAATCTTGCGGCAATTCGCGAGAAGCTTTTAGGTAGTAGTGCAACTGAATCAAAGGTCGATATTATTACTAAAGTTGATCCCGATATTATCGGTGGATTCCTTTTGGAATTTGATAATCAGCTATACAATGCCAGTGTTGCGCATAAGTTAGATCAGATGCGTAAGCAATTTAACGGCAATCAATTTGTAGCAAACGTTTAGAAAGTTATCAGTTATCTGTAACTAGTTTCTAGTCGCAAATAACTAATCTCTATATAAAATTACATTTTACATTATATTAATACTATTAAATTATGGTTGGTGTAAAACCTGACGAAATATCTGCGATAATCAAGCAGCAATTGTCCAACTCTAGTACAGAAGCGCAGTTGGAAGAAGTCGGTACCGTATTGCAAGTCGGTGATGGTATCGCACGTGTTTACGGTCTGACAAAAGCGCAGGCGGGTGAATTAGTAGAGTTTGAAACAGGCGTGCAAGCTATCGTTTTGAACTTGGAGGAAGACAATGTCGGGGTAGTATTAATGGGACCTGGCGATGGTATTCGCGAGGGTTCTACTGTACGCCGTACTGGTCGTATCGCATCTATCAATGTAGGTGAAGGTATGGTTGGTCGTGTAGTAAATCCATTGGGTCAACCGATTGATGGTAAAGGTCCAATTCAAGGTACAACGTATGAAATGCCATTGGAGCGTAAAGCACCTGGTGTAATCTATCGGGAACCTGTAGCTGAACCTTTACAAACGGGTATCAAAGCGATTGATGCGATGATTCCTATTGGTCGTGGACAGCGAGAGTTGATCATTGGTGACCGCCAAACTGGTAGAACGGCGATTGCGATTGATACGATTATCAATCAAAAAGAATTTTACGATCGTGGTGAAACGGTTTACTGTATTTATGTAGCTTCTGGTCAGAAGGCATCTACAGTAGCTAACGTTGCAAAGACATTGGAAGATGCTGGTGCATTGGCTTATACAACCATTGTTGCCGCTTCGGCTGCGGATCCAGCACCATTGCAATTCTACGCACCATTTGGTGGTGCGGCAATTGGTGAGTTCTTCCGTGATACCGGTCGTCCAGCATTGATTATCTATGATGATTTATCAAAGCAGGCAGTAGCATACCATGAGGTATCTCTATTATTACGTCGTCCTCCAGGACGTGAAGCATATCCAGGTGATGTATTTTACTTACACTCACGTTTATTAGAGCGTGCGGCGAAAGTAATTAACGATGATGGCTTGGCACAGAGTATGAACGATTTACCAGATTCTTTGCGTGAAGCAGGTATCGTAAGAGGTGGTGGTTCATTAACGGCATTGCCGATTATCGAAACGCAAGCGGGTGATGTATCTGCCTATATTCCAACCAACGTAATTTCGATTACGGACGGTCAGATTTTCTTGGAAACCAACTTGTTTAACGCAGGTGTACGTCCAGCGATTAACGTAGGTATCTCGGTATCACGGGTAGGTGGTTCGGCGCAGATTAAGACGATGAAGAAGGTTGCGGGTACGTTGAAACTTGACCAAGCAGCTTACCGTGAATTGGAAGCATTTGCGAAGTTCGGTTCTGACTTAGATGCAGCGACTATGCGTATCCTAGATAAAGGTAAGCGTAACGTAGAAATCTTGAAGCAACCTCAGTACTCTCCAGTATCGGTAGAGAAGCAGGTAGCGATTATATACTTAGGTACAAACGGTTTAGTAAGCGATGTGCCAGTAAATAAAGTAAAAGAATTCGAAGAATTGTTCTTGACAGAATTGGAGCGCAAACACCCAGAAGTATTGGAAAGCTTCCGTACTTCTAAGAAATTGCAGAAAGCAGATACGGATAAAGTAGAAGCTTTAGCAGCGGAATTGTCAGGGCAGTACAAGTAAAAATTTAATGTAAAATGTAAAATGATAAATGTAAAATTTAAAAGGCGTACACGTCCTACACTTTTACATTTGGAATTTTACATTCTACATTTTACATTAATATAATTATGGCTAACTTAAAAGAGGTACGGGATCGGATTAAATCGGTGAACAACACCAAGCAGATCACCAATGCCATGAAAATGGTATCGGCAGCTAAATTGCGTCGTGCGCAAGATGCGATAGTACGCATGCGTCCTTACGCGAATAAGCTGAATGATATGTTAGTTAACATTCTTTCTAATCTAGAAGGTGGTGCAAATACATCTTTTGGTGAAGAACGGATTGTAAACAAGGCTTGTGTTGTAGTCGTTACTTCAAATCGTGGTTTGGCGGGTGCATTTAACAATAATGTGTCAAAGGCAGCAGCAAGAACTATCGAAGAAAAGTACGCTGATGTTTACGAAAAGGGTAATCTAACCATTTTGCCAATTGGTAAAAAAGGAAACGAATACTTTAAAAAACGTTATCCAAAAGCTACCATTCCACAAGATTACGTTGCCTTATTTAGCGACTTAGATTTTGATAATGTAGCGCGGGTTTCTCAATTGTTGATGGATGAATTTGAGGCGGGAGAATTTGACGCAGTAGATGTATCTTACGGTCGTTTCCGTAATGCGGGTTTGCAATATACGGAGTGTGTGCCATTCTTACCTGTTCCTAAAATTGAGGTAGCAGAAGACGAAAAAGAAGCAAGCAAAATGCGTGCTGATTATATCTTCGAGCCAAGTAAAGAGGAGTTGCTGAATCACTTAGTCCCGACCATTCTCCAAACGACTTTCCATAAATTTGTCCTTGATACCCACGCTTCTGAGCATGGTGCCCGGATGACTGCTATGGATAAAGCGACCGAGAATGCCGATGAAATGTTGAAAGAATTGAAAATTTCTTATAACAAAGCACGTCAAGAAGCGATTACGAAAGAACTTTCAGAAATCGTGGGTGGTGCAGCTGCTTTGGAAGGATAATTTCAGATAAATATAACGACGTATTAAATACAAAAAAGCCTGTTTCTTACATTAAGAAACAGGCTTTTTTGTATTTAAAATTCAATTATCAACTCTAGTAAATAAGTGATCAGTGACTAGAAGTACAAATGTTTGAATATCAACGGAGTTATTCTACTGATAACTAGTTACCGCAGTGAGTAGTTTAAGTCGCTCTCTATGAATGATTTGCAACTAAAAACTACCAACTTAAAAACTGTAAACTATTTAACTGTACAATTAATTATACTTCAGGAATATCCTTTACCTCACTTTCTTTTTGTACTTCACTTGGTTTATTCTTCTTACCAATAGCATTCGCACGCATGCCATGAAAACTGGAGCGATTACGAGCAATATCAATCGCAGCATAGATAGCGCTACGGAAAGAGCTCGGATCTGCTAAGTTACGCCCTGCGATATCATAAGCTGTGCCGTGATCGGGGGAAGTACGAATAGCAGAAAGCCCAGCAGTATAATTGACTCCTTCACCGAAGGATAGTGCTTTAAATGGAATTAGACCTTGGTCATGATACATTGCTAAGATTCCATCAAATTTGCGGTATTGAGAACTACCGAAAAAACCGTCAGCAGGATAAGGTCCCATTACCAAGCTACCCGCTTTTTTGCGTTGAATAATGACTGGACGAATATATTTATCTTCTTCTTCTCCTAATACGCCACCATCACCGGCATGAGGGTTTAAGCCCAATATGGCGATAGTCGGTTTTTCAATACCAAAATCAATGCGCAATGTATCTTCCATGATGCGCAATTTACGCATGATACTATCGCGGGTAATTGATTTGGCAACTTGACCAATAGGTAAGTGATTAGTCACTAAGCCAATCCGTAAGCCACCATTGACCATCAACATCAAGCTTTCTTGACTTCCCAATTCTTTCGTCAAATACTCCGTATGACCAGGGAAAGGAAAGCTCGCCATTTTCATCGCCTCTTTATTAATCGGTGCCGTAACTAAGGCATCAATCGCACCGCTACGCAAATCAATAGTTGCTGTTTCTAAGGCTTTGAATGCATATTTACCACTTTCGTCACTAGCTTGACCAAGTGTAATATTGACATTTTCATCCCAACAATTGACTACATTAACCCGACTATGGTTTAATTTTTCGCAGCTAGTCGTAGATTGAAATTGGAAATCTATCCCGACTATATTTTTATGATAAGAAACAACTTTAGACGAACCATAAATAACAGGTACGCACATATCTAGCATTTTGCGATTGTGTAGTGTCTTGAGGATAACCTCTAAGCCGACACCATTCATATCGCCCATGCTAATTCCAATCTTTAGTTTTTTCATATAATAGAGACGGTGGATGATTAAGGATCTCACCTAATTTTTTTGATTAAATATAGTGTCTAATGAAAACGAAAGAAAGCGATTTCAGGTTAAAAACGAGAATTATATTACTGCGGAACGTACATATTTTATGCTGCCGTCTGCCGTCTATCTTCAATCATCCGCCCTTTTTTAATTACTTTTGCAAACATTTTCAAAATAGACGTAAAGGTACAGAATTTATCGCAGGACAACGCGTCCTTTTCAATCCGTAGTAATGAGAGCGAAGAAATCTTATGGGCAACATTTTTTAACCAACGAGGTTATTTCGGAACGCATAGCGGATAGCTTGCAACGAACGGCGGAGTACGATAAAGTACTCGAGGTTGGACCTGGGCAAGGAATGTTAACCAAGTATTTATTGAAAAGAGACTACGAATTACTGGTGGTGGAAGCGGATCGGGATATGGTGGCACATTTGCAACAGCATTACCCTGAGCTACGTGATAATATTATTCCTGCTGATTTTTTAAAACTGAATTTATACGACTTTTTTAAAAAGGAGTCCTTTTCTATTATTGGCAACTTTCCTTATAATATCTCGTCGCAAATTGTTTTTAAAACGATTGAATACCGCGCTCAAGTTCCTGAAATGGTCGGTATGTTTCAGCGCGAAATGGCAGAGCGAGTAGCGGCAAAAGAGGGTAGTAAAACCTATGGCGTAATCAGTGTTTTGACGCAAGCTTTTTATGAGGTAGAATATTTATTTACCGTCAAAGCAGGTAATTTCAATCCACCACCTAAAGTGCAATCTGCGGTGATTCGCTTGACGCGCAAGGACGATGATGAATTAGGTTGTGACTATAAAGTATTTCGTAGAGTAGTAAAACAGGCGTTTGGTCAACGTCGCAAAATGCTGCGTAATACCTTGAAGCCGATTTTTAAAAATAGTGAACGAATAACTGACCCAATTATGCAGCAGCGACCAGAGCAACTATCGGTGGCAGAATTCGTACAATTGACGCAGTGGGCGGAAGAAGTGTTGAAGAGTTTTTAGTTGATAGTTTGTAGTCCGATATGTGTATTAAGTGAACTATTTCCTATCGAAAAATATTGAAAGGTTGGAATGTCGATCAACCATCTGACAATCCAACCATCAAATTATTTTTATAACAAAAATCATTTTTAAAATGAGCTTAGAAGCAAAAATTGCACAGGACTTGAAAACGGCAATGAAAGCCAAAGACGATGCAGCAAAACGTAGCTTGCGTGCAATTAAATCTGCGATTTTATTATTCAAAACCGATGGCAAAAACGCGGAATTAGACGAGGCAGCGGAGATCAAAATGTTGCAGAAATTAGTAAAACAACGCCGTGATTCGTTAGCAATTTACGAGAAGCAAGGACGGGAAGATTTGGCGCAACCAGAACGCGAAGAAATCGCGGTGATCGAAAAATATCTACCTCAGCAGCTGTCCGATGAAGAGTTGACGGAAGTAGTAAAAGAGATCATTGCTAAAACGGGTGCAAGTTCGATGAAAGATATGGGCAAAGTAATGGGCATGGCATCTAAACAATTGGCAGGTAAAGCCGATGGACGCGCCATTAGTACAAAAGTGAAAGCTTTATTAGGTTAAGGGCGAAAGGTAAAAGGTGAAGGGGCAAGACTAACGTGTACGACGTGGTTTGCCCCTTTGCCTTTTCCCCTTAACCTTTTTCCTTGTTTATTTATAAAAATCGGCTGATGGAAGAAGTTCCTAATCAAATTACAAATATTGAGTGGAGTAGAAACTAACCAGTATCATGTTAGTAATGGACAAGTTTTGTGCAACTACAACAAACTACCAACTCATTACTACCAACTTCACGCTCCTTCAACCGTCCACCGTTAACTGTTTAAAAATGAAAAAAGACTTCTTAAAAAAATTAGGACTGTCAAAAAAAAATGACGGTACCAGCACTGGTTTAAAATCTACTGCCAAAGGCGATTATATCAAATCGTACTCGCCCGTAGATGGTGCATATATTGGCAGCGTCAGTACCACCACCCGCAAAGAATACGATGCAGTGATTAAAAAAGCAGAAAAAGCGTTCAAAGAATGGCGCTTGATGCCTGCCCCTTTACGCGGCGAAATCGTACGCCAATATGGCGAAGCTTTGCGCGAAAATAAAGACGCACTCGGTCGGTTGGTTTCTTACGAAATGGGTAAGAGTTTGCAAGAAGGCTGGGGCGAAGTGCAAGAGATGATTGACATTTGCGACTTCTCAGTTGGATTATCCCGCCAGTTATATGGATTGACCATGCACTCTGAACGCCCTTCACATCGTATGTACGAGCAGTGGCATCCGATGGGAATCGTTGGGGTTATTTCCGCGTTTAACTTCCCTGTAGCAGTATGGTCTTGGAATGCCATGATTGCAATGGTCTGTGGTGATGTTTGTGTATGGAAGCCATCCGAGAAGACGCCTTTATGTGGTATTGCTTGTCAAAATATCATGCATAAAGTATTGAAGGCAAATAATGTCCCCGAAGGTGTAGTTTGTATGATTAATGGAAACTATGAGGTAGGTGAATACATGACGAAAGATGCGCGCATTCCGTTGATTTCTGCAACGGGAAGTAGCCGAATGGGGAAAATCGTTGGCAAAGAAGTGGCTGGACGTTTGGGTAAAACGTTATTAGAATTAGGTGGAAATAACGCGATGATTGTTACGCCCAATGCAGATTTGAATGTTGTTCTGACGGGCGCAGTATTTGGTGCAGTAGGTACGGCAGGACAACGTTGTACTACGACACGTCGTTTGTTTATTCACGAAAGTTTGTATGACGAAGTGAAAGCGAAATTGAAACGTGCTTACGGTCAACTGAAGATTGGAAATCCATTGGATCAGAATAACCACGTTGGCCCTTTGATTGATACAGATGCGGTAAATAATTATTTGAACACCTTGAAAGAAGTGAAGAAGGCTGGTGGTTCTTTTGTAGTAAAAGGAAAAGTATTATCAGGGAAAGACTACGCGAGTGGTTGTTATGTTCAGCCGTGTATTGCCGAAGTTAAAAACGAATACGCGATTGTTCAGCATGAAACTTTTGCACCGATTTTATACTTGATGAAGTATAAAAAATTAGAAGATGCAATTGCGATGCAAAATGATGTGCCGCAAGGTTTATCGTCGGCAATCATGACGACCAATATGCGAGAAGCAGAATTATTCTTATCCACGGCAGGTTCAGATTGTGGGATTGCTAATGTGAATATTGGTACAAGTGGCGCGGAAATCGGCGGTGCATTCGGTGGTGAAAAAGAAACAGGTGGCGGACGTGAAAGTGGTTCAGATTCTTGGAAAGCGTATATGCGTCGTCAGACGAATACGATCAATTACAGTAAAGAATTACCGCTGGCACAGGGCATCAAATTTGATTTGTAATGAAAGAGTAAGTTTCTAACCTATAAATCGAATTAAATAAACGACATTTTGAAAATGCCATCTCTTGCCTAGCGTAGCAGATAGTAGATTCAAAGTGTCGTTTGATTTTAAGAAGCTGTTTTAAAACCTCTGCTGGTCTGCAAACTTGTCTTTTTCGCCAGTACTTCGTTAAGAAATTAGTCCCCGAGACAAGCATCGGGGCAGGCTGTGTAAAAGGACTATACTTCTAATTTCCAGCCTTGTCCTG
>JBGCES010000131.1:0-8331 GCA_045106545.1 Saprospiraceae bacterium | reverse complement strand
AGAGATTGATAAATTAAAACCTCAACTACTTTTTATAGATGTTGAGATGCCAAATTATAAGGGCTTTCAAGTTCTTAAAAAACTAAAATACAAGGTTCCCACCGTAGTATTCGTTACTGCTTATGCCGACGAAAGTTTGGTCAATCAGGCACTGCAATACAACTGTTACTCTTTTTTAAATAAACCTATCGATCAAAATACGCTTAAGGCTACGCTTGAGTTAGCAAGAAAGAATAAAAAAAGTACGACCAAGCAGCAAGAATTTAGCACAATTGAGCCAGAGAGCGATAATATTATTTTTATCCGTAATAACAATCGACTCGACCGCATCGATCTACGGGAAGTAGCTTACGTAACCAGTGAAGGGAATTACTGCACTATTTTTTTAGATAACAATCGCAAATTCATTGCGAAATCTTCGCTCACTCAGTTGCAGAATAATTACTTCGATAAGATTATGGTAAGAATACATCGTAATCACATCGTTCACCTTAAAAAAATTGAAACGGTCAATTTGAGTGAAAAATGGGTTTTGGTGAACGGCATACAGCTGCCCATTGGCAGACGCTATCAGGCTGACTTCGTCAATCAACTCCGAACGATCAAGTGAAAACAAAATATTTGCAGCAAATAAATGATAGAAAAATAATATTTGCATTCAGCTATTCTCGGTTTGAAAATTAACAAATATAAAATTATTCTAAAGCGGGCATTTTTACCTGCCTTCGCTTGATAATAAAACGATAAATTGCGTTCATTGACATTGTTGGTAAGAGATCAAATACACTACGAATTGTTTCCCATAGTAATCGAAAAGTTTTGCAGACCGCTTTTGCCTTCTGAAAATCTTGGTCGAGATGCTGGGCAATTTGATCCGTCAAAAAGGCTAAAAACGTCAATATGGCAAAGTTCGTTGCTAGATGTTTTTTACCGTGACCATAATTGTGTTCTAAATGATACCCTTGATTTTTGAGGGTATTGAAAGTTTCGTTTTCTATTTTCCAACGCGAACGCGCTACTTGTACTAACTTTTGCGTAATTTTGGTACATTGGGTGGAGATTAGTAATTGTACAAAAGTCCTACTTCATCAACATACACTCAATGAATATCCAACCATTTAAACTCGAACGCTACTACCCCCTTTACGAACATACGGCTAAATATTCGACCTGCAATTCGGATTGCGAAGCCATGACAGTAAAAGATTTATTGGCGATGGAAGAAGGAGCCGAAGAACATATGACCTTCGCCGATCAAGCCATCAAAAAACAAAGTGTCTTAATCCTTCCCGGTGGCATTTACGATTATCCAAGTTATTTTAGAATTGGTTTTGGTCGGAAGAAGCTGCCGGAGTCGTTGGAGGTTTTTGGGCGGTTTGTTGAAGAGCATTTGGTGGGGAGGTAAATATAGATTATTTATAAATCGTTACATTAGACATTTTAAAAATTCGAAGCAACTAAAGCAATAGTTTAATCATGGATAATATCATTGTTAGTAAGACAAAAAAAGTCCTCAAAGGGACAATACTTTTAAGTTATGGCGACCTTTCTAAATACGCTTTTAGGGTAAAAAGTGGTTGTCTAAAAAGTTATGTTATTGATAAGGCAGGCAAAGAACACATATTGCAATTTGCTCCAGAAGATTGGTTAATTGGAGATATGGATAGTGCGACCAATAAAAAACCCACTGTCATCTTCATTGATGCCATCGAAGATAGTGAGGTTTCTTATATTTCGACCTCCAATTTTGACGATTTTCATAGTCTAGAAAAAGAAATACTTACAGAAATGAGTATTAAACTTCGCAATAATCTAATTGCAACTAATAATCGAATCATCAGCTTATTGAGTGCTACTGCTAAAGATCGATACATAGAATTTACTGAAACATATCCTACTTTAGTTCAACGACTCCCCCTAAAATTAATCGCCTCTTACATTGGTATTACTCCAGAATATTTAAGTGACTTGAGGCGAAAGATTTCAAAAGGCAAAAAAAAATAAGCAAAAAACTCACTTCTTAAGCTATCTTAATTTTTATCTGCTATTTCTCCCGCAACTTTGTGTCATTAATTAATCAATAAACTTTTACTTTCAAGTTTATTTAAAAAAATACAATTATGACACAGGTTAAGTTTTTAGGAATGGTAGCAGCAATAATTTTCTTATCTGCATTCACAATCAACAATTCAATGTCTTGGGCAATTGCTGACGGATATTCTATCAAGTTTGAAGGAACAGATGCAGAAGGCATTTTTAAAACTATGACGGGAGATATCCAATTCGATGAAAATGACTTGGCTGCCTCTAAATTTTCAACCTCCATTGATGTTGCATCCATTAATACGGGTAATGGAATGAAAAACAAACATGCGGTAAGTAAAAAATGGTTTGATGCCGCAACATACCCAGCAATAACATTCAATTCCAGCAAATTCAGCCAAACAGAGACGGGATATGAAGTAACTGGAACGCTCGAAATTCACGGAACTCAAAAAGAAATTAGCATCCCTTTCACTTTTTCTGACAACACTTTTAATGGTAAATTTAGTGTAAACAGAATGGACTTTGGTATAGGAACCATGAAAGGAATGTCTAAAAAAGTATCCAATGAAATTAAATTGGAAATCTCCGTCCCAGTTACTAAGTAACGACAAAACAATAACTCCCTCATTTGGACAGTTCCTTTTGCCCTCATTTACTTCCTACGGTCGTGAGATCGCTTCGCTAAGTTTCCTTTTAAAATCAGTCCCCGAGACAAGCATCGGGGCAGGCGGCGTATCAACAATACTCCTTCTTTTAAAAGAAAACTGAGAACAAAACTAATTTGTCTAAATTGATGGACTTATTATTTTATCGTTACTAAGTAGCTCTATCTCCATCGTATTGCCGAAAAAATAAATGCCACACTTACAATCTCAGTATTGCCGAAATACCCTCCCCTTCTTAAAATTGTAGCGTTTATTTTTTCGGCGTTTTATAAGTAGTTAATCCAAATTCTTATCATGAAAAAATTACTCATTCACGGTGTGATTGCTGGCTTATTGTCAGGAATTGCAGGTATCATATATCTCAATATTTACATCAATGCTTTTGGCGTTGACTACAGTCAAATCATCAATATGGGAGCTATTATGGGTTCAAGTTTGATTGGCTGTTTGTTAATGACCTTGGGCTATGCTGCCTTAGCCAAATTCGACAAACAAAACTTGAATGGCTGGTTGAACATATTGATTGCTGTGCTATCATTTGCCAGCATCATCGGTCCTATCGGGATGAGTTTACCTCTTAATATAGAATTTCCTGAATTATTTCCAGGTTTAGTCGTGCCAATGCACTTCTTCCCTGCATTAGCATTTTTCACCATATATCCATTTTTCAAACAAATTAAATAATAACAAAATGTCAGATCAAAAAAACAACAAAGTAATTAACATTTCTCTTTGGGTAGTACAAGTTTTATTAGGGCTAATCTTTATCATGGCTGGTGCAACGAAAGGTTTTCAACCGATAGAAGCAATGGCAGAATCTATGCCTTGGGTAACTTCAGTCTCAGAAGGTTTAGTTCGTTTCATAGGTATTAGTGAATTATTAGGCGGTATAGGTTTATTGCTTCCTTCTATACTTCGTATCAAACCAAATTTAACAGTTTGGGCAGCGATTGGGCTAACCGTTGTAATGGTATTAGCTGCTTTATTTCATACATCAAGAGGAGAATTTCCAGCAATTGGAGCGAACGCAGTATTCATTGCACTAACGGTATTTGTAGCTTGGGGCAGAAGTAAAAAAGCACCAATTCTTCCTAAAGCATAACTACTGAATTTAAGAAGTTCGTAAAGTCAAATAACAAATAAATTGAGTGTGAAACACATTGACGGCAAATGAATATAAACTCGTTGAAGACACTTGATTTCAGCCTTAAAAAGCAAGAAAAGATGTCTTTTTCATGGAAAAATGAAAGTCAACAAATGTAATTACCACTAATTTGTTTCACACTCAAATGAATTTTAAAATTATGATAAATAATGTATTCACCAAATGCTTGTTAATGCTACTCCTTTGTAGTTTAAACAGCACAGCATTTTCACAAGAAAACATCCAAGAAAAATTTACGCTCAACGGCTATTTAAAAGACGGAAAAACTGGTGAGACGCTGATTGGTGCATCTGTATTTGTTCAAGAATTAGGTACAGGTACGACTTCTAATGAATATGGTTTTTATTCTATTTCTATCCCCGCTGGTACTTATACGGTTGAGTTTAGGTATGTGGGTTTTTCTCCCAAAACAGAGCCTATCAATTTGATACAAAATATCAAATTAGATATCGAAATGGGTGAAAATTCAGCAAATCTAGCGGAGGTAATCGTTTCGTCAAAAGCAGCAGACCGCAATGTTTCTGACTTACAAATGAGTGTTAATAAATTAGATGCGGCAACGATTAAGAAGATTCCATCCTTGTTGGGAGAAGTAGAAATTATCCGAAGTTTACAACTACTACCTGGCGTGAGTACGGTAGGAGAAGGCGCAACGGGTTTCAATGTACGAGGAGGTAGTATTGACCAAAATTTAGTCTTATTGGATGAAGCTCCTGTTTATAATTCTTCGCATTTATTTGGATTCTTTTCCGTTTTCAATCCTGACGCGGTAAAAGATGTTCAATTGTATAAAGGAGGAATTCCATCTCGATTTGGAGGGCGCTTATCCTCTATTTTGGATGTGCGCATGAAAGAAGGAAATAATAAGCAATTGGGAGTATCTGGTGGTGTCGGAACGATTTTCAGTCGATTGGCAGTAGAAGCACCAATTATCAAAGATAAGGCGTCATTTATAGTGGCGGCGCGGAGGTCTTATATCGATGTATTGGCTTCGCCATTTTTGAGTGGTGACTTAGAGAATAGCGTTTTGAATTTTTATGATTTAACTGCAAAAGCGAATTATAATATCAACGATAAAAATCGGGTTTTCCTATCAGGATATTTGGGTCGCGATAATTTTGGTTTTGGAAATGCGGCTGGTTTTAATTGGGGAAATGGCACGGCTACTGCCCGTTGGAATCATTTATTCAATGAGAAATTGTTTTCTAATTTTACTCTTTTTTATAGTAATTATGATTATCAAATTAAGTTTGGCGAAGACTCAGATAATAATTTTAACTGGGATGCAAAAATCATTAATTACAGCGCAAAACCTGAATTCGCCTACTACATTTCACCGAACAATATCTTAAGATTTGGAGGACAGGGAATTATTTACGAATTTGAACCAGGTAATGCAACCGGAGGAAGTGAAGGCGAAGTAGTTGATTTTGGTTTGGCAAAACAATACGCAATCGAAAGCGCAGTTTATGTAGAAAATGAATTGAAATTAGGGGGATTTGAAATCAACTACGGCTTGCGCTTATCTCATTTCAACTATACAGGCGCAGGAAAAGCTTACGAATATGGAGCAGCGCCCGCAGGTACTCGCCGCCCACTGATCGGTACCACAGAATACGACCAATGGGAGTCTATCCAAACCTATGCAAACTTGGAACCTCGCTTAGCACTCAAGTATCAAATTGACGAAAGTAAATCTTTGAAAGCCAGCTACATGCGAACGGCTCAATACATTCATTTGATATCAAACACTACCGCTTCTACACCTGTAGATGTTTGGACACCTAGTACCAATAATATCAAACCACAACGAGCTGACCAATTCGCAATTGGCTATTTTCAAAACTTAAAAGACAACGCTTACGAATTTTCAGCGGAAGTGTATTATAAGGGATTGGACAATCTGTTAGACTATATTGTATCACCTGGTCCAGAGTTATTGCTCAATGAATTATTGGAAGGCGACATACTCGCGGGTGACGGTAGAGCGTACGGTTTAGAGTTGATGTTTAAGAAAAACAAAGGAAGATTTACAGGTTGGGCGAGCTATACACTGGCACGAACGGAGTTGCAAGTTGACGGCATTAATAACCAAGAGTGGTATCCTTCTCGATTTGACCAAACGCATAATTTGAGTCTAACAGCATTCTACCAAACCTCTAAACGCTGGTCTTTCTCGGCTAATTTTGCTTATATTACAGGTACTCCAGTCACTTTTGCCAATGCTGGTTATTATCAGCAAGGCTACTTTGTTCCGCACAATTCGGAGCAGACTCGGAACAACTCGCGTATTCCAAATTACCACCGTATGGATATTTCAGCAACCCTAGAAGGTAAGAAAAATGAAGAACGCCGATGGCAAGGGCGCTGGGTTTTCTCAGTTTATAATGTATACAACCGCCGCAATGCATTCTCTGTTTTTCAACGACAAGAAAACAATAGAACGCAAGTATCTATGCCTGTTTCTACAGCTGCTTATCAGTTATCTGTTATTGGCAGTTTAATTCCAGCAGTTGCATATAATTTTGAGTTTTAAAAATCTCCAGCTGCTAATAAAAACGGTGTTCATTACACTGTAAACTAAGTAACAGACGATTTTCTTGTTGTATCTCTACGGCGTAGCAAATCAACTGAAACTTTGTTTACAGTGTGTTCAAAAAAAAAAAAAAAAAAATAATGACAATCAAACTAATCCTAAAATATAGCTTTTCCCTTCTAATTCTTATTCTCACTGCCAGCAGTTGTGAGGATGCAATCGATATCGAAGTAGAGCCTTTAAACGAACAATTGGTCGTAGATGCATGGATTACTAATCAGGCAAGTCCACAAACCATTAATGTAGCCATGACACAATCCTACTTCGCCAATGAACGCCCTAAGGGCATAAGTGGCGCAGTAGTGACCGTGACGAGTAGTTTCGGAACTGTTTTTGAATTTGAAGAAACAGAAAATGGCAATTATGTTTGGACACCTGTAGAGGACGAAACAATAGGGCAAATAGGTACCGATTATGGTTTGCAAATCACTGTAGATGGACAAAATTACGCATCATTTTCTACCCTTAACCGTGTTCCTCCAATTGATTCCATTGTTTATAAAGCACGAGAAAGCGACACCTTTGGGCCAGAAGGTGTTTATGCCGAGTTATTCGTTCGCGACCTACCTGGTGATGGCGATACGTACTGGATAAAAACTTTCAAAAATGGTGTTCTGCTCAACAAACCCGAAGAAATCAGTTTGGCTTTTGATGCTGGATTTTCGGAAGGAGGTGCCGTAGATGGACTGACTTTCATTACACCCATCCGCGAATCTATTAACCGAATTGCGGATACAGATACAGAAGACAATAGCGATGTCGCGCCTTGGGCTATTGATGATGAAATAAAAGTCGAATTACATGCTATCAATAAAGATGCTTATTACTTTTTAACTTTAGCACAACAGCAAATAACCAACGGCAATAATACCATTTTTGCAGAACCGGTTATCAATACAACTGGTAATGTTTTTAAAGAAGACGGATCGCAAATTTTAGGTATGTTCAATGTGGCAGCAGTGTCAGAAATGACAGTATTAGTTGAGTAATTAATTTTAAGTAAGCAGTCAGTAGTCAGATCTTCGAAATACTTCCCCGAATCAAGTTCGGGGCAGGCAGGAGCAGGCTGATAAATCTGTCAAAGGTCAGACTTTGTATTATATTGTAAGAATTTTTATAAACACGTATCACAAATGGACAATTTAAAATCCTTACTCACTGGAAAATACATACTTTGGTTACTGTTGGCTATCCCAGGAATCATGGTATCAAAAAACTACTTGACCGCTACTCTCGATTATGGAATGATAATGCACATTACAGGTGAATTTGCTGGTCGTTTTTTAGCAATAAGTCTTATTGCTACCCCTTTAGCACTAATGTTCCCGAAAGGTCGGGTTACAAAATGGCTAATCAGAAATCGACGTTTTTTTGGAGTGGCAGCTTTCGCCTATACCTTATTACACACTATTTTTTATGTATTAGAATATCCTATTAGCCAACTACTAAATGAGTTTATAGACATCGCGATATTAACAGGATGGATTGCGTTTTTTGTTTTTATTCCATTAGCTATCACTAGTACAGATGCTGCGATAAAAAGGATGGGACCTGCTTGGAAAAAATTACAACGATGGGTGTATTTGGCCGCAGTCATGGCATTTGTCCATTGGGCATTATTAGGTTTACAACGAGATCATGCAAGTATGGGCGGTGCTTTATTTCATTTTGCACCAGTTATGCTTTTACAAGTTTATCGAGTTTGGAAACAACAATTTGCTAAAGCATAAAATCAATTTAGCTCTTTGACAAATTTTTTTAAAAAGGTTCGTACTAATTTCAAATCAAAACAGAATGAAATTTTGGCTGATATTTGGTGTAGTTGTTTTAAGTATTTTAGCTTTTAAAGGCTATATATC
>JBGCES010000130.1:0-16673 GCA_045106545.1 Saprospiraceae bacterium | reverse complement strand
AAAAAAAAAAAAAAATACCCGCATCACCTCCACCCCCGTCTGTCCATTAGAAAAAGGAGCTTGATTATTTTTTATACAATCCAAAAAATCTAAGGCTGCAAAGTGTAACGCTTCTCGTGTATCAATTTTTGGAATCGCAATATCACCAATGCGGTAATCAACTAAGACTTCATGCCTCTTTTCGGGCGGCGTGAATTCGTAACTCGTATCATACACCTTTACTTTTTCAGTAGATTCCAAATCGTTGAAGACGATCATTTTGCGATCGCCACCAATCAACATCTGTCGAATTTTGACGGGCGATACCCATGATAAAGTAATGTGAATCAGTCGATTATGTGGATATTCTAAGGTTAAATACGCCATGCTGACGGGCTGTTCAGGCGTATTTTTACGCGTAATGACATCTACATGAATCGGTTGATCATCCAATAAATAATTACAAATGGAAATATCGTGTGGACCTAAATCCCAAATCACATTTACGTCACTTTGAAATAATCCCAAATTGATACGTGTCGTATCAATATATTGAATATTACCCAATTCGGTATCGACCAATTGCTTGATTTTACGCACGGCGGGATGATACAAATAAATATGATCCACGAGGATTTGTCGTTGTTGCTGCTGCGCTAACTTTACTAGTATCGTCGCTTCTTCCAGTGTTCGAGTAAACGCCTTTTCTACGAAAATGTGCTTATTGGCCAGTAATGCTGCTTTTGCTAAAGCAAAATGGGTGGAAACGGGAGTAGCAATAACGATACCCTGAATAGATGGATCTCGTAAAATTTGCTGATAATCTGCGCTCACTTTTACACTTGGATAATCGCGTTGTGCTTGCTCGCGGCGAGCCGAATTTTGCTCACAGATATAGGCAAGCTGGCAGTCTGGCAATTGATAAAAATTACGAACTAAATTTGGTCCCCAATAGCCGTAACCGATGACCGCGATTGATATTTTTGAAAATGTTGATTTAATAATCACGAAGATTAAATTTGAGTAAAACTTTCTTTTACAAATTTCCTCGAATTTTATTTTTGGGAATTTATCAAAGAACCATATAAAACAACTTATTTTGGCAACAGCCAAGCTAGTAACTTATTTTAAAACAATTACGATGAATCGCTCTAAAACTTTCTTTTTACTATTATTCTTCTTGAGTTTGTATGCATTTTATGGATGCAATAATACGACCAAAGCGGATGCTATCCAGCAAATTCCACTTTGGCATACTTTAACACTTTCTTTCAGCGGAACGACTACCAGCGAATCTAGTCAAGATAATCCATTTTTAAATTATCGTCTTTTAGTTGACTTTTGTCAAAATGGCAACTGTCAAACCATACGTGGATTTTATGCAGCAGATGGAAATGCAGCTGAGACGAGTGCGGATTCGGGCAGCGTTTGGCAAGTGCGTTTTACGCCAGATCGAGTAGGGGAGTGGACGTATCGAGCGCAATTACGAAAAGGGAATCAGCTTGCGCTAAACGAAGATTTGGAAGCAGGTAATTTGATTGAAATCACTAACGCAGCTGGCAGTTTTTCGGTAACGGCGACAGATAAACAAGGCGATGATTTTCGAGCAAAGGGAAGGCTAGTTGCAGCGGAAGGATATTTCAAATTTGCTGATTCAGATCAGTATTTTTTAAAAGTAGGTACGAATAGTCCCGAAAATTTCTTGGCTTTCGCCGAATTCGATGGAACGTATCGCATGAGTGACAAAACGCGAGAAGGAGAAGCCAAAGTAACTAAAGACATTCATCATTTTGAACCGCACATCGCTGATTGGCTAACAGGCGATCCGACTTGGCAAAATGGCAAAGGAAAAGGTATTATCGGCGCAGCGAATTACTTGGCTAGTAAAGGCATGAACGCCATTTATTTTTTGACTTTTAATATCGGTGGCGATGGAAAGGATGTGTGGATGTATCGTGATCCGACCGATTTTACGCGTTTTGATGTCAGCAAGTTGGAACAATGGGAAATCGTTTTTCAACACTTACAGTCTAAAGGTATTTTGCTGCATTTGGTGACGCAGGAAACCGAAAACGAGTTGACTTTGGATGGCGGCGACACAGGCGATTTACGGAAGTTGTATTATTCGGAATTAATTGCTCGGTTTGGTCATCATTTGGGTTTAGTTTGGAATTTAGGGGAAGAAAATGGCGCTGCACCTTGGGCACCTAATGGACAAATCGACCGCCAACGCAAAGCAATGGCTAAGTTCATTAAAACCCACGACCCTTACCATCATCCCGTCATTATTCATACGCAACCCTACGATCCACTGCGGTCTGATATTTTAGATTCGCTATTAGGGTACCAATATCTAGATGGTATTTCTTTGCAGCAAGATAAGCGGGAGCATGCTTCCGAAGTTGTACAAAATTGGCGTGAAAAATCCGCCGCTGCTAATCAGAAATGGCTAGTAACGATGGATGAAATCGGTAAATGGCATACGGGCGCATTGACGGATACCGCAGATGTGAATCATCCGACGCTGATGCGTTATGCACTGTGGGGAACATTGCTTTCGGGCGGAGCAGGCGTAGAATGGTACTTCGGCGGACGACACGTGCATAACGATTTGACTTCAGAAGACTGGCGACAACGCGATCAACTATGGGAAATTACGAATCATGCAAAAACGTTTTTTGAAGATTATTTACCGTATTGGAAAATGCAACCCGCCACCGAATTAGTGCAAGCGGATAGCGCGTATTGTATGCAATTACCTAATGAAATCTATGCGATTTATGCGCCTGATTTTGAAAGTATAAAACTCAATTTAAGCGCGACAAGTGACACGTTGCACGTGCAATGGTTTGATCCATTAAATGGTGGTGAGTTGAAAACAGGGATAGTTGAAAAAGTGGTAGGTGGCGATTGGCGAAACTTAGGTATGCCGCCAGCAACAGAGGAGAAAGGAAAGAAAGATTGGGTGATTTTGGTAAGGAAAAATATAGAATAGGATGATACTAAGCGGCTTATTCCAAATAAGCTACTTAGTACAATCCTATTCTTTCGTTGTTTCTTCTTTAGCAGCAAAATAATCTAATACCTTCTTCGCTGCCGATTTTCCAACCACTTCTTCCATTTCCGAAGGCACGGCATTTTTTACCCGTTTGACCGATTTAAAATGCTTTAATAATTTATCTGCTGTTTTCTCGCCTACACCTGGAATATTGGTTAATTCGGTTCCCGTCATTTCTTTAGAACGCAAGTTGCGGTGGAAGGTAATCGCAAAGCGGTGCGCCTCGTTGCGCGCTTGCTGAATAAGGATGAGTGATTCCGATTTTTTATTGATGTAAAGTGGAATGGGATCGTTGGGAAAGAAAATTTCTTCTAAACGTTTAGCGATGCCAATAATGGTAATTTTGCCCAATAAATTTAACGCCTCCAAGCTTTTAACCGCTGAACTCAACTGCCCTTTCCCACCATCAATTACAATTAGTTGCGGCAACGATTTTTCTTCCGCCAATAAGCGTTTATAACGCCGATAAACGACCTCTTCCATACTCGCAAAATCATCGGGCCCTTCGACCGTTTTGATGTGATAATGGCGATAATCGCGTTTGCTTGGTTTGGCATTTTTAAATACCACACAACTCGCTACGGGATTAGTCCCTTGCATATTAGAGTTATCAAAACACTCCAAATGATAGGGGATTTCCTCCATTTGTAAGTCGTTTTGCAAGGTTTTAAGAATACGCTCTGCGGAAGTTTGTTTTTTAATTTTATTAATGGCTTCTTTCTTTTTCTGCAAAAGGAAATACTTGGTATTCTTTTCCGAAAGTTCGACTAACTTACGTTTATCGCCACGTTGAGGAATCGTAAATTTGATCGTATCATCAGGAATTTTGATCTCAAATGGTACGACCACCTCTTCGGTAATTGAATTGAATTTTTCGCGCAATTTAGGAATTGCATACGCCAATACATCCGCTTTGTCATCGTCCAAATTTGGTTCTAATTCAGCGGTATAGCTATTAATAATTGCGCCATTGGCAACTTTTAGATAATTAACGTACGCCACATCTTCTTCCATCGCAATAGAAAAAACGTCCACATCCCTCACGACTGTACTTACCACCGTGGATTTGCTTTGATAATTATTAAATGCCTCTAATTTCTCTTTGATTTTCTGCGCTTTCTCAAATTCCATGTTCTCGGCATGCTGCTGCATCACTCCTTTGAAATGGCTTTTTACTTCTGAAAAATGCCCTTTTAAAATATTTCTAATCTGCGCAATTTTTTGATTGTACGCCTCTTCCGTTTCCAAGCCAACGCAAGGGCCCTCACAGTTTTTAATATGATATTCTAAACACACCTTGAACTTATCCGCTTCGATATTCTTTTGACTCAAATTCAATTGACAAGTCCGTAACGGGAAGAGCTGTTTGATTAATTCTAAAATAATCTTCAAGCGATTCCGCGAAGTGTAAGGACCAAAATAAGTAGAGCCATCGCGCCGATTGACGTAACGAGTGATAAAAACCCGTGGAAAGCGTTCATTTTTAATACAAATATAAGAATAACCCTTGCCATCTTTCAGACTTACATTATAGCGCGGTTGGTAGCGTTTGATGAGCGTATTTTCTAATAATAGCGCGTCCTGTTCTGTTTCCACAATCGTAAAGCGAATATGGTCGGCATTTTTTACTAATGCCCGTGTTTTATTGCGGCGATCTTTGCGTTCGCCGAAGTAAGAAGCCAGCCGTTTTTTTAGATTCTTTGCTTTACCGACGTAGAGAATTGTCCCGTCTTTACCAATGAAACGGTAAACGCCTGGTTGATGCGGTAGGGTATCGGCTATTTCTTTGTAGTCTTTAGTTGTCATTGATTACTATTCGCAATTATTTCAATTCTTCCCTTCGGTCAGGAGAGAAGTTTCGCAGTTCAGTATTTTCAAACAAATCGTTGGAGGTAAAGTTAAAAAAAGTGAGTTGAAATTGGTAAAATAATAAATGACCCTTTGCACTTGGCAAAGAGTCACTCTAACAGAGTTTCCAATCTTTGATTTTTTTTATTTCGTCAATACCATCTGCTTCGTGTCTATTATTTCTCCATCAATCACCAACGAATAAACATATGTACCTGCTGCAAACTGACCGCCACTCAATCCTACTTTGCCTATCCCTTGCTCGTTGAGATCGTACGTTTTCAAAGTCCTCCCCTGCAGATCGGTGATCAGCAGCTGTGCCGTTTTTACGCTAGTCGGCAAATAATATTGAATTTCGGTTTGTTGATCGAATGGATTCGGAAAATTTTGTTGTAGTTGCGCGCGATTTGTATTAAAATGATCTACTGTACCTATTTCCGTTGCCTTTGGCGTTTGGTTATGTTGCAGACAGCAGGATTGGAGATTGGATTCAAGGGCAGTGACCCGTTCCAATAACTGGTGGAGTTCAGCCACCTTGGTTTCTAAATCCGTCACTTTGTTTTGTAACGCCTTTTTGGTCTGCTTTTGTGCTTCGCTTTCGGTTACTAAAGACTCGATAATTTGCTGTTGTTCTTTGATGCCTTGGATAGCAATTACGCCGATGTGAGCATAGGATAATCCTAGGGTATCATTTCCAGGAGTTGCAACGAATTCGGGAAATAATTGCTGAACTTCTTGCGCAATAAAACCAATCTCCGCTTTTCCATTTTTATCGTTTTTATAATTATAAGAGACAGGGCGTAGATTAATGATTTTATTCAATTGCTGATCCAATGTCTGAATATTGAATTTTAATCGTACGTCTGATGTTTCGACATAGTCTCCGTTACCACCTATGTACGATACATAAGACCCACCATTATATGCAAAAGATAGACAACAACCTTGCATATAGATATTGCTAGAACTGCCACCATTATTACCACCATTAAATATAGTCAATCCATTTTTTTCTCCTGAATTTGAAATTGAATTAATAGTTGGAAAGTCTTGATTTATTGTTATTCCACTATCTTTTACATCTATTTTTCCACGAAAAACAGATGGACCATTCACACCCAGCGACCAAGCATTACCATCAGTGTTACCTCTAATCCGTAACCAATCGTCCATTCTTGTAGTACCACCAATTTGTAGCTTCGCATCAACAGCTGTCGTTCCGATTCCTCAATTTCCCTCACCGTTGATTACTCCACGTATCTCTCCTGCATTTTTAAAATTAATTGAACGTGAAAAAAGACTATTTCCACCGTCCAAAGTCAATCCAGAAGTGCCAGAAATGTTTGACGAACTAGTTGTGAAAGCTGATGAACTAGTAAAGCTCAATTTTTCATTATCAAGTGTTGTTGTACTAGTTGGAGCTTGAGCGTAAACTGACAACTGAAATAACAAAATAATAAAAATAAAAAGGTTAAATCTTAGGTTCATTATAAGCGTGTTTTTTTGATAAAAATTCAGGTTTTAATCTTATATAATTTTGGTAAAGCGAGTTGATAATCAATTACCTAACTCTAATCATTTACCGTCAACACCATCTGCTTCGTATCCACGATTTCGCCATCCAATACCAGCGTATAAGTATAACTACCCGCAGCCAAACTACGGCTTGCCAAATTGATTTGACCTGCGCCCCTTTCGGCAATGGTAACCGTTTTTAATACCTGACCATTTAGGGCTACAATGCGTAATTCCGCGTGCTGAATGCGTTCTGGAATATGGAATTTAATCGTCGTAGCCGCCGAAAACGGATTCGGTTGATTTTGCTCTAAACGAGCAGAAGATAAGCTGATCGTTGTCGTTGGTGTTTCGCCATTAGCGAGTTGGTGAACGATGGATTCCAGTTGAGCTAGACGGGTCTGGAGGTCGGTGATTTCGGTGGTTTTCTCTGCTAATTCGTCGGCTTGCGCGTCGATGATTTGCTGCTGTTCTTGCATCGCTTGAATGATGATCGGAACGAAGCGAGTGGTTTTAGTGCCGACGTTGCCATTCTTGCTTTTGTTAATCAGACTTGGAAAAGCGGCTTTGGTAGATTCGTAGTTGAAGTAAACGTAATCCTCATTGGTTTCAGTTAAAGCATTATAATTTGCTCCTTGATTGATTTTTACCTCTAGCAGTTTTGTAAGAGTAGCAGACATTCTTTTGCTATCATCATTATCATCGTCGAGTACCAAGCAAACTCCTGCATCAATAAAATTATTGGCATACATGGAAAGCCAAGGAGCGTCATTACTTCCAATATTGTAAGTGATAGGACCACACTGATCTGTATTAGAATTGTACCGAGGTATTACTTGATATATACCGCCAGAATTATTACTATTTTCTCGAAAATCATGTTGAACACTTGGAGATACACCATTAAATGCTTTGTTATATTCAAAACGTACAATTGTTGCTCCAGATCCAAAACTACTTGTCATTGCATCATGCTCAATTACAGTAGTTCCGTTTCCTGGGTTTAATTTTAATCCAGATATACTAGAAATGAAAGAAGTATTAAGTGTAAAGGCTGAAGACCTAACGAATTTTAAGTCACCATTATCTAGAGAAACAGATTGACTAAAAGTCGATACCTTACACAAAAAAATAAATAGGATTAACAGGCTAAATTTCAGATTCATCTTGAGCATATTTTTATAGTGAAAAAATGAAATATTTGGTCGTCACTAAATCGTATTACATATCAAGTTGGCGTTTAAAAATATTCTAATCTTTCCTAATGAGAGAGCCATAGCTACCAACTAAAAACTACTAACTGAACATGGGATTACACAGGAATGAAATTGATAAATCCAAAGGTGCGAAGAGCAGCCCGTGTTCTTTGGTCAGTTTGTTACCAATCATGGTAATTTTGTTACTTATCGGATAGTAAATTCGTTACAATGCCCGTATTTGCTGGGTTTCAATCGCTGTTGTCTGGTCGATGAAGATTACTTGTGAGAGATAAAATGCTATAAAAATTACACTTAGGCTTTCTACTTCGCCCGCGTCGCAGTCGGCAATTCGAGAAAGAATTTTTTATAAACTTTCGTAAAATGTCCACCGTCGCGATAGCCAACTTGACGAGCGATTTCGGCAATGGTATGGTCGGTGCATTGCAGCAGCGATTTAGCTTTATTCATGCGTATCTCGGTAATCAACTGCTTGGGTGATTTATCAATCAAACCCTTGAGTTTCCGAAATAAATGGACGCGATTAAAATGCACGGCAGTGGCAAGATCCTCGACGCTAAAATTTTCATTGGCGAGATTGTCTTGAATGCACTGATGAACCGTTTTCAAAAAAGCATTTTCCACGGGTAAATATTGTGGTAACTGTGCGTGCTGCGCGTAGAAAGATTGGACGCGCTGCCGATTAGCTAATAACTGTTCTAAACGAATGAGTAATTCCTTTTTCTGAAATGGCTTAGTTAGAAAGGCATCCGCCCCGCGTTGCAGACCGTCTAGCTTATCGGTCTGCGTTGCTTTGGCAGTTAATAAAATGATTGGAATGTGGCTGGTACGTACATCTGATTTGAGGGTTGTACAAAAAGTAAAACCGTCCATTTCGGGCATCATCACGTCAGAAATAATCAGATCAGGTAAGTGCGTTTGCGCTTGTTGAAGTCCTTCGTTGCCGTTATTTGCAGTGCGTATTTGATAATGCGGTTGGAGGATACTTTGTAGAAAAGTAATCACATCATAATTGTCTTCTACGATGAGTAATTGCGGTAACATCTGGTCGGACAATTCAGACGTAGCTGCCGCGAGTGGTGGTAAAATGGGTAGCTGCGCGAGTATTTCATTAGTAGTGGTAGCTTGCAAGGCAGCTTGATTGGAAATGGGTAATAGGATCGTAAAAATGGTTTTTACCTCAGGTTCACTAGCAACGCGGATCGTTCCGTGCATTTGTTCCACCAGCTCCTTTACCAATGCCAAACCAATACCAGTACCCGCTGCGGTAAGTTGTTCGCTTTGATCTGCCTGATAGAAGCGATTGAAAATATGTGGAAGTTCAGCGGCGGTAATTCCTTTGCCGTTGTCTTCGATGCTAATTTGTAATTGATTAGTAGCTGTACGTTGGGCAACCAGCTGGATTCGCCCATATTGGCGCGTAAATTTAAATGCATTGGCGAGTAGATTACTAATGATGATTTGCAATTTTTCGGGTTCATAATCCATCACTAACGTCGCAGGTGTCACGTGGATACCCAGACTCCGTTGTTGTGTCCATGCCAGTGATTGAAAAGACTCGGTTAAGTATTTTAAATAAACCATCACATCGGACTGTACGTAATTTAACTGCGCTTGCCCCGCTTCGGCTTTCGCCAATTCCAGCAGTTGATTAATCAATTGTAACAACTGCGTACTATTCCGCTGAATTAATTCTTTCTCTTTTTTGTGGTTTTGAATTTGCTCCGTCATGCCCTGAATGACCGTGAGCGGCGTGCGAAATTCGTGGGTGATATTACTAAAAAAGCGGCGTTGCTGTGCTTGAATCTGTTACAATAAAAACAAACGTCCCCGTCAGCCAGACCGTTGTACCTGCGATGATGTAATTTGCTTGCCGATTTTTCAACTTACTTACGCGCCAAATCGAATAAATACCCAAAATAAAAGCAATTCCCCGTACGATTAGCGATTGATAAAAGGCAAGCGTAGAATCACCAAAAATATTAAGCAGCACATCCGCGACGATACTCGCGAGTAGGGCATAAACCAAATATTTTAGTAGCCGATCCAGCGCAGGAAGTCGCTTAGCTAAACGCAAAAAACTGCTAAAAAATAGAATATAAAACGTAATTGAGAGGGCACTAAAGAGCGAATTAAACTGAATGAATGTAGTCGGATAATATGAAAAAAGCACATCAATTCCGATATTCTGCTCCGTATCTAATAATGAATATAAAAAGCAAAACAGAATGAATACAATGTAGTATAAATAATCAACCCTTCGCTCCATACGTAGTAGTGATAAGGGATACAGAATGAAAGCCAACATTCCGCCCAAAGTAATTCCATACCAAAAACTACGATTGCGTTGCGGTGGATTTGCGGTGGGTTGGTAGGCGCGTAGGGTCGGTTGAATAGCTATCGGATGATTGTAAGAATTGAAGTTGGTAAACTTAAAAAGCAGGGTAGTGGTCGCAGCGGGAATAGAAAACACGACGGCCTGTGGTGTATTTTGATCCTTACGTTTTTGGGGAGGTAGTAAAAACCCATTTTGACCCATCAATATATATTGACCAGCCACCTTCGCATAGACCGCCGCCCGTCCGATATTTCCAGCTGTTAGTTGATAATAGAAATCTGCTTGGGTTTGATTTGAAATCGAATATTTGACCCATAAATCAAGATGATTACTGGTTGCAGGAAGTTCTTTTGTTATAAAAAATTGGTTCTCAATAGTGGTAGGCGACATCAGCTGAGTGCTGTCAATGAAGTAAGCACCACAATTCTCTAGTTGTAATAACTCATTACGTTGCGGGAGGTGACAACTCGCCCACAGGGAGTAGCAAAAGATAACAAAAAAGAAGAGAGCGATTGTTTTTTTCATCTTAAACGAAAGCTGATCGATGCAATGATTTGAATATGAAAATCCTAGATTAAGCTAATCGCAAAAGATGTGTATTACCGATGGTTGAAGCAACGCACGAGAGATAAAAGGATATAAGCGAGAGAAACGATTATTAATATCTTGTTACAAAGATACTTATTTATTGAAAATAAACAACTTTTGCAAGCATATTACTATTCTTAACTAGATTGATAAAATCATACCGTCGGATGAAGGTATAAATACGTAAACCTACTTAGATTTTATTCAAAGAAATATTTGTACCTTCGTAATGCCTCCTGCCTAAGGTAACTATCTGATTATCAATTAATTATCACTATTTTATACCGTATAGTACTCCCACCTAATTGATTTACAATTAATAATAATTTCATTTTAATAGTATAAATAAAATGTAGTTATGATTTCAAATAGGCTGTACGATCTATTCTAAACCTATTCTTATGTTTCTTACTTTAACAAACACTAAAATTAACATATCTAATTATGTTAAAGCCATCCTCTTTTTTGCGCTAGTTTTTAGCACTAATTTATGTTATGCCCAACCTGATTTGGCGCTGGACGGTGCGCGGATTCGCTCCACGATGTCGCTGGATCAACTCACCTTAGCGGATAATAACAATAATAATTGCTACATCAATGAAGGTTGTATTTCGGGAACGGGCGATCGCCTGTTGTTGCGTTTTACAACTAAAATTTTAAATATCGGTAATGAGGATTTCTACGTTGGTCCACCGCCATCTGATCCAAGTTTAGAAAATGAAACCTGGGAATGGGATGAATGCCACCGTCACTGGCACTACGAAGGTTACGCGCGTTATTTATTATATGATGAAAATGGACAACAAACGGATGTTGGTTTTAAAAACGGCTTTTGTTTGATTGACATTCAATGTACGAGTGGTTCGTTCACTTATACTTGTTCCAATCAAGGTATCTCGGCGGGCTGTGCAGACATTTACAGTCGCAACTTAGATTGCCAATGGATTGACCTTACACCGATTCCGTCGGGACGATATCAATTGGTCGTAGAAGTCAACTGGGATCGTTCACCCGATGCCAATGGACGCGTAGAACAGCAGTTTTCTAATAACTCCTCCAGCGTTTGTTTTGATTTAGTAAACGAATCGGGTAGTGTGCCTAACATCACTGTAATTGACGATGTAGATTGCGAAAATACGGGTTGTACCGATAGTGACAACGACGGTGTTTGTAACGAAGAAGACTGCCAACCCAATAATCCGAATCGCCCGACGACGCCTGGTTTAACTTGTGATGATAATGACCCTAACACTATCAATGATGTCATTCAAAGTGACGGTTGTACTTGTTCAGGTGACCCAAGTAATGGCGGCGGTGATTGTGGTGATTTAGCTGCTATCGGTGGCGATGGAACATTGTCGGTCAGCGGATTTGCTGATTTTGCCAACCATAATGTACAAGTATTTACCAGTACGTGAAAAAAAAAAAAAAAATGTGTCAATACTTGTGGTAATCAATTGACAGTCAATAACTTATCGGCGGGCGATTATCTCGTTTATATCAAGACTTTTAATGTAAATTGGCAAACCCAGTGTGATAAAAACTTTACGGTTTCCGTAACGGGCGATGGTGGTGGCTGCGATGATGATGATAATGACGGCGTTTGTAACGCGGATGATTGTCGTCCCAATAATCCCAATCGTCCGACCACGCCTGGAACGAGCTGTAATGACGGCAATGCCAATACCATCAATGACGTAATTCAAAGTGATGGTTGTACTTGTGCTGGAACACCCGACACAGGTTGCGATGATGACGATAACGACGGTGTTTGTAATGCCGATGATTGTGAACCCAATAACCCGAATCGCCCAACCACACCCGGTGCATCGTGTAATGATGGTAATGCGAATACTATTAATGATGTGATTCAAAGCGATGGCTGTACCTGTCAAGGTGAAGTGGATAATGGCGGCGGGGGAACTTGTGCGGATATTAGTATTGTAGGTGGTGATAGTCGCATCACGATTAGTAATTTTAGCGGCTATCCGCACGAAAATATTCAGATTTGGACACCTTCATGGTCACCGACGGCGAACTGTGTGGACAATTGTGGCGATCCTTATGTGTTGGACAATTTATCATCGGGTACTTACTTTGTGAGTATAAAAACCTTCAATGCGAGTTGGGGACAAGAGTGTAATTTATTTGAAGAAATCAGTGTCGGTGGTAGTGCTTGTCCCGATTCGGATAATGATGGCATTTGTGACGATGAAGACTGTGCTCCTCGTAATCCTAACTTCCCCGTTGCGCCTGGTACGGCTTGTGATGATGGCGATTCCAATACGATAAATGACGTGATTATCAGCGATGGCTGTACGTGTCGCGGTTCATTGGATGGTTGTAATGACGACGATAATGATGGTTATTGCAATCCCGATGATTGTGCGCCCAATAATCCGAATTTACCTGCTCAAGTCGGTTCGACTTGTGATGACGGCAATGCCAATACGGTAAATGATGTGATTCAAAGCGACGGGTGTACTTGTCAAGGCGAGGCGGATACTGGCGGCGGTGATTGCAATATCACCGTAACGACTGCGCCAGGACAAATTCAAATTAGCGGTGTAGATGGTATTTACACAGGTGTGAAGGTGTACGATCCGAGTTGGCAAGAGATTTTCGACTGTAGTAATAACTGTAGCGAAACGATTGTATTAAACAACCTCAGTGCAGGTACTTACTATGTGGATGCGAAAAACTTCACGGCAGCGTGGACGATTGATTGTCGCAATGATGATTATTACAATGTACCAGCTGCGAATAATTTAATACCTGCAACGCCGCATCACTTTGGTGCAGTGGTCATTTTTCCGAATCCCGCGCGGGATATTTTAAATGTGCGTTTAGATTTGAATGATAATTACAGCAATGAGTTGAAATTCTACGATAGCTTCGGTCGGGTGGTATTCTTTACTTCCGATTTGAAACAAGGCGAGCAATTGGTCGAAATTCCCGTTGAGCATTTACCGAAAGGTATCTATTTAGTGCATTTAGAATCGGCGGGACAGGTGTTGATGACAAAGCGGGTGGTAGTGCAGTAGCGTAAAGAAGTAACTACTTAGAGCCGTTTTAATTCATCAAAACGGCTCTAAGTATTATTTTTGAACCACTTTTAGCCGTTTAGTGTTTTATAAACGGCTAAAAGTCTATATTTTAGCATAAATTGGTAATCTAAGTTGAAAACTACACTGCTAAAATAAAAAATGAGCAAAAGACTAATTGGGCGTAAAGCCGAAATCGAAATCCTGCAAGAAGCCTATAACAGTGATAAATCAGAATTTGTTGCAGTATATGGACGCAGACGAGTAGGTAAGACTTTTCTAATCAAAGAATTATTCTCTGCTAGTTACACCTTCTATTTTACGGGAATTGCTAACGTCGGAGCAGCAAGACAGAGAGCGAATTTTTCGGCATATTTAAGCCGTTTCTTTCCCGAAGGTGCTGATGAAAATGTACCAAATGACTGGTTTGCCGCATTTCAATTATTGATTAAATATTTGGAAAAAAGCGACGCAAAGAAAAAAATCATTTTCATTGATGAATTACCGTGGCTGGATACTTCACGTTCAGATTTTATTCCTGCCTTAGATAATTTTTGGAACGGTTGGGCTACGCACCGCGATGATGTATTATTAATTGCTTGTGGATCTGCTACCTCTTGGATGATTAACTCCCTAATCAATAATACAGGTGGTTTACATAATCGGGTGACTAAACGTATTCATTTGCAGCCTTTTACCTTGCAAGAGGTGGAATTATTTTTACAACATAAAGGCAGTGACTTTGAGCGGTATGAAATAGTTCAATTGTACATGGCGTTGGGCGGTATTCCGTTTTATTTAGAGGCAATTAATGTACAGAAGAGTATTCCGCAAAATATTGATCACCTCTTTTTTAGTGAAAATGGCTTATTACGAACCGAATTTCAAAACTTGTTTCGTTCTCTTTTTTATAAACACGAACGGCATGTAGCGGTAATTGAAGCCTTGGCACAAAAGGCAAAAGGTTTGACAAGAAAAGAATTGGCGACCGTAACTAAACTTACCAACGGTGGGCGATTTACCAAAATATTAAACGAGTTAGAACAGTGTGGTTTTATAAAAAAATACCAGCCTTTCGGTAAAAAGCAAAAAGGCAGTTTATATCAGTTAATCGATCAATATTCACTCTTTTTTTTAAAATTTGTAAGAGACAGTAAAGCGGTAGGCGAGGGCGTTTGGCTGGCAAAATTTGAACAACCCACTTATCGATCTTGGAGCGGTTACGCCTTTGAAAATGTCTGCCTTTACCATATTAAAAATATTAAAAAACATTTGGGAATCGGTAGTGTTTATACCGAAATATCCGCTTGGCGTAGCCAACAAACAGCTAAAGGAGCGCAAATTGATTTAGTACTCGACCGTCGGGATCGAGTAATTAATTTATGTGAAATTAAGTTTTCGGAGAATGAATTTAGTATTCAAAAGGCTTATGCTGAAAATCTAAAAAATAAGGTTGCTGCTTTTAAACAGGAAACTAAAACGAAAAAAGCCTGTTTTCTCACTTTTCTCACCACTTTTGGTTTGAAAACCAACAAATATTCGCGGCAGCTTGTGAAAAACGAATTGACGATGGATGCGCTGTTTGATTGATAATTTGAAATAAAAGGAAATAAGTAGATAGACGTTAGAATTTAGACATTAGACGTTAGATAACTCGTTGGCTATCAATTTTCTAACGTCTAACGTCTTAAATCTGTCAACCTACTTAGTGATTAAACCCTCGTGAATGTGAAGGTTTAAAATCAGATTATCATCCTTGCCGATCTGCCAACTCCTGCATCCGCTGAACCGTTTTCGACCGCTTTAAAATCGGATATTGAAATTCATACGCTTCTCGCAAAATGGCTTCCCGCTCTTCCATACCGCAATCCCATTGTAAAAGCATCGCATCCAAAAATTCTAGATTATTTAAAATTGTCAAATCCAAAATAGTAGCAAAATCACGCTGATTGGTATTGATCGGTTTATCTGCATTATGTAAACGCCATTCTTTCGCGGTACTCCCAAAAACGATTTTATTAATCATATCTACCTCGGCAGCAAAAGGTAGGCGACTTTTATACGGTTGTGGATGGGTCAATAAGCGTTCATCGACTTGACTTAGAATCGCGGAAACCAATAAGGTATGATTGCCCGCTGCCAGATGGCGTTTATTATGAAAAGGATCGCCGAGACGTTGATATTCCTCCACTTTTAGCCGCTCAAATTCTTCGATTACGTACAAATAAAACTCTGCACTAATCCAAGTAGCAAAGTGAAATGCAATATTGCGATGTGCATAAGTTCCGCCGTAGCGACCACGAATAACTTTGATGCCGATGGCGTTATTATATTCAATCCACATGCTAGGTGAAACCGTCTTTCCGCTGATTACCGCCGCCGAAAATTTCTCAAAACCTTTAAACACACCCATTTCGGTGTGTTTAAAATCGGGGTTGTTTTTCTTCTCCCAAGCCAGTAGAAATTCTAGCGTTTTATTCGCTCCAATCCACTTCTGAATTTGTACTTCAGGACGGGACTGTTTCTTATATTTAGCAATGTCAGTCAGATTGATAAACTCCTGATTATCAATTAGATGATAAGAAATATCGAAGCCTTGAACCTGTGTCGTTTTTTTGCTACCCATTTATTAATTGCTAATTTTTTTTGGTTATCTACTCCGCAGAATTACGGATACCAAAGGGAGAAACTATCTCCTGACCAAAGGGAAGAATTATCAAAACCCCTTTTTCATTTTTAATGCATCAATTCGATGAACATACTGGTGTGACGGGATGTCAGGGTGTATTTCACAATTTCGTTTTAGAAAACAAATCTACAAATACTTAGTTTATCCGAATCAAGGGTAGAAAGTTACTATTGATGGTGAGGTGATTACGTTTACTAAACTTCAAAAGTTTTGTAAACGTCTGCTCAGATCATTGGAAATCAATAAACTTTTATACCTTACTCTTGATTCGCATAATCTGCATTTTGTTGCCTTCTTTGTAGGGTTGAAAACCCTTGTGAAACTTCTCAGCAAGGGACTTCAGTCCCTTGAAAAAGGAACCTTCGTATATTACCTACCTCCTGGAGGACAATGTAAT
>JBGCES010000013.1:0-2224 GCA_045106545.1 Saprospiraceae bacterium | reverse complement strand
ATCCGGATATTATCTACAGCTTCCGCCGCACGGTACTTGCCCCCTTCGTGATTCTCGCGGGATTGGTTGTAGAAATTTACGCAATTTTTAAAAAGTAAAATAGAAAACGGTTGACGGTAGAAGGTGGACGTTTAACGGCAGTTCTGACGTGTACGTTAGAGAAGCAGTTACTCGTTACTCGTTACTCGTTACTCGTTAAACACACCTATGGAGGAAACTTTACGTGCCCTGATTCTTGGGATCATTCAGGGATTAACCGAATTTTTACCTGTTTCTAGCAGTGGACACTTGGAATTGGCTAAGTATTTTATGAACGACGATAGTCTGGCAGAAGAAAGTTTGCTGATGACCGTTGTCTTGCACGCCGCTACAGCATTGAGTACGATGGTGATTTTTCGTAAGGATATTGCTGAGATTTTGGGTGGTTTATTTCAATTCAAATGGAATGAACAAACTGAATTTTCTGCTAAAATTGTGCTCTCGATGATACCTGCGGTAGCGGTAGGATTAATCTTTGAGGAGCAGATGGAAATGTTATTTGAAAAGCAGATAGTATTGGTGGGTTTTATGCTTTTGATAACTGGGGTACTGCTTTTGCTCGCGGATCGAGCAAAAGTGACCGACAAGAAAGTCGGTTGGAAAGATGCCATTATTGTCGGATTAGCACAAGCAATTGCAATTTTGCCTGGTATTTCTCGCTCGGGAGCGACAATTTCCACTTCCGTTTTATTAAAAATTGACCGCGAAAGAGCTGCCCGTTTTTCCTTTTTAATGGTGATTCCATTGATTTTTGGTAAAATGGCTAAGGATATATTGAGTGGTGACTTGAGTACCGCAACCGTTGATGTAGTACCACTATCCATTGGATTTATTGCTGCATTTTTTACGGGTTTGTTGGCGTGTACGTGGATGATAAAACTGGTGAAAAATAGCAAATTATCCTATTTCTCTGTATATTGCTTTATCGTTGCCGCCATTGCCATTTCTAAAGGCATGGGCGTTTTTTAGGAAAAATATTTTAATGGTGAAATTGTTGAATTGTATAATTGTGAGGTAGCTTTCGGAAGCGAATAACCTAAATGCACAATTTCACAATCCTACCATTACACAATCATTTCATTTACAATGAACACAGATGACATCCCTCCTTCGAGGTATGATTTTAGAAAGGGCGAAGTCCTGCTCGTTAACAAACCCAAAGAATGGACTTCTTTTGATGTAGTGAATAAATTGCGCTACAAGATTAAAAAGCAAACGGGCGTTAAAAGAATTAAAGTCGGTCACGCGGGTACATTAGATCCATTAGCAACAGGTTTGCTAATTATTTGTACGGGTAAGATGACCAAACAAATTCATACCTACCAAGGGTTACCCAAAACCTATACGGGGAGTATGATGCTAGGGGCAACCACAGCTTCCTACGATGCTGAAATGGACATCGACCAACGTTTTCCAATCGATCATATTACCGCCGATTTGCTAGAGCGCACCCGTCAGCAGTTTTTAGGTGTGCAACAGCAAGTACCGCCGATTTTTTCAGCGATAAAAGTGGATGGACAACCACTTTATAAGAAAGCACGTAAAGGCAAAGAAGTAGAAATCAAGTCGCGACAAGTAGAAATTATGGATTTCAAATTAACGAATGCGCTTTTACCAGAAGTAGATTTTTTGGTAGAATGTAGTAAGGGAACTTACATTCGTTCGTTGGCTTACGATTTTGGGAAAGCGCTGAATAGTGGTGCTTATTTGAGTAATTTATGCCGTACTGCTATCGGAAAATATCGTTTAGAAGACGCTTGGCAGCTAGACGAATTAGTAGAAGTCATTGACCAAATGCCCGTGGCGGATCCCGTTGCTTGATTTATACTATGTAGTGGATTGCAACTACAAACTATCAACTACAAACTACAAACTTCTCTCCCAATGCTCATTCTCTACGCAAAAGTCATTCACATTATCGGTTTCGTTGCTTGGTTTGCAGGACTTTTCTATTTGGTTAGAATGTTCGTTTATAACGTAGAAGCGGATGATAAGCCGAAAAACAAAAAAAAAATCTTGCAAGATCAATATCATATCATGCAGTGGCGAGTCTATAAAATCATCGTAAATCCCGCGATGATGATTACTTGGACAGCGGGTTTAACCATGCTTTATTTGCATGGAATGGAATGGTTCAAAGTGAATTTTTGGATGCACTCCAAACTGCTGCTACTCATCGGTTTGG
>JBGCES010000129.1:0-16349 GCA_045106545.1 Saprospiraceae bacterium | reverse complement strand
TGGAAAAGCAATTTGAGAAATTGGAAAAAGAAAATAAAGAATTCCACAAACGCATCGAAGAAGCAAAGGAATTGATTGCTAAAATGGAGAAAAATATTGAAGTGAATTTAGAAGAACAGGAGAAGAAAAAAATGGAAATGAATACCCAGAAAAAAGTTATAGAAGTAAAAGAAAACGTGCTGTCAGAATTTAACTGATTTCTGATTATCCGCACAAAAAAACCCGTACTGCCTAGTGTCAAGCAGTACGGGTTTTGTCTTTAACCACCAATGTCTTCGAGACATAGAGGATCAATTTTTGCTCAAAACGTGCGCTGTCGGAAAGACAGCGGACGTTGGCTAGATTTAAAAGCCAAAATTTAAACTCATTACTTCTACGTCGTCCACATTAAAAACAGAGCGATCAATTGCACCGTCTTTTTTGATGTTTTTAATGTACATCGCCGTCTCCGTTTTTCCATCTTTAGAAACAGTACGCGATTCAACGGGGACGCCGTCAATTTCATTTAATTCATCCATCTGCTTAGGTGAATTCCGCATCCGTTTCATGAGTGGCATCACCAATTCACCGTAGTGAATATTATAATCACTCGTCACCCATGAAGTCGTCGTTCCTTCTTCATGCGTGATAATATATTTTTCGCAATTAGCGCCGTCGATTACTTTAGTCTCGCCCGTTTTAGTCACTTCGTATTCATAGTCATCTTTTCCACCACGTACACGAATTTTGGGTTGTTTCATCTCCACGCCTGAACGCTTATCTTTAGATTCTGTTATGGTCAACATGGTATTTTTTTGATTATCAAAAATGACCATCATTTCGTCACCTTCCGTATTCATTTTCATTGCTGTTTTCCACGTATCAGCTACAATGGTTAATTCAGTTTTACCGCGTGATTTTCCTTTCTTGATTTCCTCCATTTCCATAATGAAGCTAATCGGTTGTTCATTTTTAATAGCTACACCATCACTTTCCATATCAACTTCAACTTCTACATCGTCCGTCGAATCACTGGACTCAGAAGATTCTTCCGTACCAAGCGCGTCCTTTAATAATTTCCCTAATTTAATTTGCGCCGTTGCGGGTTCGATTACTAATAAACAGAAAGCAATAGCAACCAGAGCAGTGAATAAATTTTTCATAGATTGTAAGATTGTTGAAAAAATTACTTCTTCATTTAAAATGATTTAGAAGTTACCTTTTCAAGGTTTTAAATTTTCAGTTTTTCAATAAAATTAAATTCAATGATATAGTTTGACTCTTAAAAAAAGTGTCCCCTTATACCATGAAAATTAACGAAGCGATTTAACATACAATTTGTTGATAAAATCATTAAATTTGCTTAATTTTAAAACATAATCTCTAATCAGATTGTATTTTTGTTTTAAATATTAGAATTTATCCTAGCATTTACGTGGAAAGTGCCGTCAACCGTTTGCCGTCAACCATCCACCAAAAACTATGAAAAATAGAAAAGGAAAGCTATTTTTCATTCAATAGACATTTCAAATTGGCAAAAGTTAAAAAAATATTTATCTGTACTGATTGTGGTATGACCTCCCCCAAGTGGGTCGGAAAATGTAGCGGTTGTGACAACTGGAATACGTATCAAGAGGAAGTGGTCACTAAACCGACGCAAGCGGAGGCAAAAGCAAGTGCGTGGAAGGGAGGCACCAAAATTAGTAAAAATAGTTCACGTCCCGTCCCTTTACCCGAAATAAAAGCAACGAGCAAATCACGTTTAGATACGGGCAATGGCGAACTCAATCGCGTACTCGGCGGCGGAGTGGTAGCGGGCGCGTTGATCTTAATTGGTGGGCAACCAGGTATCGGTAAATCCACCTTGATGTTACAAGTTGCGCTACAAGCCAAGACTAAAGTGCTGTACGTATCAGGCGAAGAAAGCGGCGAACAAATCAAGATGCGCGCCGACCGCATTGGTCCAACCAATCAAGATTGCTACATTCTAACGGAAACCAATACGAGTAAAATTCTTACCCACGCGAGCGAGTTAAAACCTGATTTAGTCGTCATCGATTCGATTCAGACACTAGCATCGCCGCATATTGACAGCACGCCTGGCAGTATCTCACAGGTGCGCGATTGCGCGGGTGAGTTACAACGCTTTGCGAAAGAAACGAATATTCCCGTTTTCATCATCGGTCACATTACGAAAGAAGGTTCTATTGCTGGACCAAAATTATTGGAACACATCGTAGATACTGTTTTACAATTTGAGGGCGACCGCCACTACACTTACCGCATTCTACGGACGATTAAAAACCGCTTTGGAAGTACCGACGAAATGGGCATTTATGAAATGCAATCTAATGGTTTACGCGAAGTGACCAATCCTTCTGAATTATTGCTTTCGCAAAACGACGAAGACCTGAGCGGTAGCGCCGTTACCGCGACGATGGAAGGCATGCGCCCGATGTTGATTGAGGCGCAGGCATTAGTAAGTACAGCAGTTTATGGAACACCTCAACGGTCGGCGACGGGTTTTGATCTGCGACGCTTGAGTATGTTATTAGCTGTTTTGGAGAAGCGCGGCGGCTTTGCCTTTGGGCAGAACGATGTGTTTTTAAACATCGCAGGTGGTATTCGCGTGGACGATCCAGCGATTGATTTAGCGATTGTCAGTGCGTTGATTTCTTCGCTAGAAGATATTTCGATTCCAAAAGATATTTGCTTTGCAGGCGAGGTCGGTTTGTCGGGTGAAATTCGCGCAGTGTCGCGGGTCGATCAGCGCATTCAAGAAGCGGATAAACTGGGCTTTAAACAGATTTTTATTTCAAAATATAACGTCAAAGGGCTGAATACGGAGCGGTACGAGATTGATATTGTGACGATTGGGAAAATTGATGAGTTGTATAATTTGTTGTTTGAGTGAGAATAGAAATGCTGAAACTCGCCAAAACAGGGGTTAAATGAAGTCATTTTGGCGAGTTTCAACTAAGTTAACACAACTTCATTTTGTTAAATTAAAAAATAATGGCTATTCCTGATACATTCTGAGTAACACAATTTTACATTGCCGCTGGAAATCATACCTAAATTCAGCGGTTACAATCAAAAAACCATATCCTCGCGCTAAAAGCACAGTACAAAATCAGCGCAATGGTCAGAAGAGAAGATTAGATGACTTATTTTAACTAAAAAAGCGATTCCAACTACTACGTTGAAATCGCTTTTCATTATTCACCTCGAATAACGCAATTGCACATTAAACCAACTCCTTCGCCTTCGCAATCGCATTCGGCAACCCACTCGCATCTTTCCCACCTGCCGTAGCGAAAAACGGTTGACCGCCACCGCCGCCTTTGATTTCTTGCGCCAGTGTACGAATCATTTGCCCTGCATTCAAGCCCTTATCTGCAACTAAATCTTTACTCACGATCACCATCAATTGCGGTTTATTTTTCACTTCCGCACCAAAGACGATCACGGCACTTCCCAATTCCTTTTCGATTTGGTACCCGAGCGTTTTAATCGCATTGGAATCGTCGAGTGGCAATTGCGTAGCGAGGAAATTTACGCCATTGACTTGCTCCACTTGCTGTAGCAAATTGCCTTTCATAGCTGATGCCTGCTCAGCGCGGAGGGCTTCGATTTGCTTTTTCAATTGCTTATTCTCATCCTGTAAATTCGCTACATTCTTAGCGGTATTTTTAGGGTTTTTAAACAACTGACGAATCGTGTTGAGTTCTGCTAATTCCGCATTGTAGAATTTCTCCGCTGCATCCGCCGTCACCGCTTCGATCCGACGTACACCCGCAGAAATACCGCTTTCCGAAAGAATTTTGAATTGACCAATTTCGCCCGTAGCGGGAACGTGCGTCCCTCCACACAATTCGCGCGAAAAGTCTTTATCAAACGTAATCATGCGTACTTCATCGCCGTATTTTTCACCGAACAGCATCATTGCGCCCGACGCTTTTGCTTCGTCAATCGGCATGTTGCGATTTTCTTCTAAAGCGATGTTTTCACGAACTTTCTGATTGACAATTTGCTCTACTTTCGCCACTTCTTCCGCCGTCATTTTATCAAAATGCGAGAAGTCAAACCGCAGCGAGCGATCATCTACGCGCTGCCCTTTTTGCAATGCGTGTTCACCAATCACTTCGTGTAATGCCGCGTGCATCAAGTGAACTGCCGTGTGGTTTTTAGACGTTGCGCTACGTTTTGCGGCATGTACTTCCGCACGAACGGGCGCTTTTACATCTTCGGGCAACTTTTTGACAATATGAATAATCAAATCATTTTCCTTCTGCGTATCTAAAACGGCAATGCGTTCGCCACCAAACCATAGTACACCTTTATCTCCTACTTGTCCACCACTTTCCGCATAAAAAGGCGTTTTATTTAAGACCACTTGAAACTCCTTGCCTTTTTTCACTTCTACGGTACGGTGCTTGACCACTTGCGCATCATCCACCACTAAATCGTCGTAACCGACAAATTCTACGGAAGGATCGTCAAGGATTTGCATCCAATCACCGACAGATTTTGCAGCGTCTTCTTGCGAACGTTTTTTCTGTTCCGCCATCGCCGCTTTGTAGCCTTCTTCATCTACTTTCAAACCTTTTTCACTCGCCATCAAGCGCGTCAAATCAATTGGAAAACCATAAGTATCCAATAATTCAAATGCCGCTGCGCCGTCAATGACACCATCCGTTACCTCTAAAGACTCAAAGCGACTAATCCCATTTTCTAACGTACGTAAAAAGGCTTTTTCTTCGCCACGTACTACGTTTTGAATGAACGTTTCTTGTCCTTTCAATTCTGGGAAAACGTGTCCGAATTCTTTCGCCAATAATGGAATCAGCGTATGTAAAAATGGTTCATTAATACCCAAAAACGAATAATAATAACGTACCGCTCGACGCAAGATGCGACGAATTACATAACCTGCGCCCGTATTACTCGGCTGCTGTCCATCCGCTATAGCAAACGCTACTGCGCGAATATGATCCACAACTACGCGCATCGCAATATCCGACTTCGCACTTAGGTCGTAACTAAACGTATATTTTTTACCCGATTTTTCTTCTACGTATTTAATAAAAGGGGTGAAAACATCGGTATCGTAATTGGACTTTTTGTTTTGAATCGCCATACAAAGGCGCTCAAATCCCATTCCCGTATCGATATGCTTGGCTGGTAATTCTTCTAAACTCGTATCTGCTTTTCGATTGAATTGGATAAATACTAAATTCCAAATCTCAACGACTTGTGGATGATCGGCATTCACTAATGATTTGCCGTCCACTGCTGCGCGCTCTTCATCCGAACGCAAATCCACGTGAATTTCAGAACAAGGACCACAAGGCCCTGTCTCTCCCATTTCCCAGAAATTATCTTTTTTATCAAAATATAAAATCCGTTCTGCGGGCAAGTGCTTTTTCCAAAACTCAACTGCCTCTTCATCTGCTGCTAACCCTTCTTCCTTATCGCCTTCAAAGACACTAGCATATAAACGATCTTTCGGCAGCTCATAAACTTCAGTTAATAATTCCCACGCCCAATCAATCGCTTCTTCCTTAAAGTAGTCACCAAAAGACCAATTGCCCAACATCTCGAACATGGTATGGTGATAACTATCGATCCCAACTTCCTCCAAATCATTATGCTTACCCGATACCCGCAAACACTTTTGCGTATCGGCGATCCGAGGGTTATCGGGCGTCTGATTACCCAAGAAGTAATCTTTGAATTGATTCATTCCCGCATTGGTAAACATCAATGTAGGGTCGTCTTTATTCACAATCGGCGCAGACGCCACGATGCGGTGTTTCTTCGATTCGAAGAAGTCGAGGAATTTTTGGCGGATTTCTTGTGATGTCATATATATTAAAATATTAATTTTTAATCTTTCAAAATTGGCTTTTGGATTAAAAATGTACCAATAAAAGATAATAATATTTCGGCTAACTATTTGATACTCTGTATTTTAAGAGTAGTTAAAATTTTCTTAATTTTATTAAAGTTCAACAACAAATGATGATATTTGCCCCCGTTCTAAAAATTAGCCTTAGAACGCGTCAACATCAAATTAGTGCTTACTTTATCACTTTTATGTGAACAATGTTACCTTTTTTGCTGACAAACATACTTTTACTGCCACTTTTGAAGGCTGAAATATTGTATTTGTGGTCACTTTTTTTTGTAGAATTAATTGCAAAAACTAAATTTGACCTTTAAACTACGTACTATTTCTTTTATCACACTTCAAAATTAGGTAGTCAGACGACTGTACGATTAAATTTAAGTTTTTTGAAAATTTAGCACCTGTTAATTATTGCTTGATAATTCCAAGGACTTTGATTTTTTCGACTCCAGACTCTAGGGGGGAGAAAACATCTAATCATTGCCGCAGCTAAAAAAAGCAGCGCAAATTTAGATAATTTGGCTTAGAACTACTAACACTCATGGGAAAAGAAAAATTCATTTATAATACGCAAACTCTGCGTTACGAGAAGGTAAATGAACCACTTAGCGCGAAAATTTTAAGATACGTCGGTTTCTTATGTGCCGTCGTTTTCGCGGGATTCATATTTACTTTAGTTTCACACAAGTTTTTTCCTTCTCCAAAGGAAAGATCGCTGTTGAATGAGATTCAACAGATGAAAATTCAGTACTCTGAATTAGATCGGCAAATGCACCGAGCTACTGAGGTATTGGATAATCTACAAGACCGCGATGCGCATGCTCACCGTATGATCTTTGGTATGAATCCCATTGATGATAATGTATGGGATGGTGGTGTCGGTGGTCATGACCGCTACGAAGACATGCGTCAATACCGCAACTCAGGTGACTTGATGGCTTCCATTTCGCAAAAAATGGATAAACTCAATCGACAATTGGTCATGCAGTCTCAATCTTTGGATACAATTCAAAGTCTTGCCAGCGAGAAAGAAAAAATGCTCGCTTCCATTCCTTCTATCAAACCAGTCCGTTCAGATAAGCTTAATCGTAATATCAAATTACTTTCTGGTTTCGGTCGCCGCATTCACCCTATTCATAAGGTGTGGAAAATGCATGCTGGTATTGACTTCTCTGCACCTACGGGTACGGCGATTCAAGCAACTGGAGATGGTAAAGTGGTGCGTGTAGAACACAAGAAAAGTGGTTATGGTACAAATGTTGTCGTTGACCACGGCTATGGTTATAAAACGCTCTACGCTCACATGAGTAAGGTCTTAGTAACTAAAGGACAAAAGGTAAATAAAGGACAAAAAATTGGTTTAGTTGGTTCAACAGGAACGTCAACTGCTCCGCACTGTCACTACGAAATTCATCATAAGGGGCAAAAAATCAATCCAATTCACTACTGCTTGGATGGTTTAAATCCTAATGAATATCAATCAATGGTGGATGCTGCTGCGATGAGTAATCAATCTTTCGATTAAAAACAAGTTAGAGGTTAGAAATTAGACGTTAGATAACGTTGCTTAATTAGACCTTTTATAAAGATAGTTGAGAATAATAACTGTTTATCTTTCTCGCTAATCAAAACGAAAATAGCCCGATAGCGGGGAAAGTGACTAGTTCGCTTTCCCCGTTGTCATTTTATGGAGGACAGACATTCCTGTCTGTCAAACGATGAACGACGGACGGCTATCGAGGAATTTATTTTAAAGATTCAGTTCTCAAATTTAACCTTTGTGATGCTTCACACCTACTGAAATTTTGCATTTTTGCACTTCTTCGTTCTTTTATTGAAAAACAAAAATTATTTATGCAATCACTACTTTCCATTAGCTCTTTTCTTTTACTCTTCAGTCTTTTATCATCTATCATTACCTTTAATAGTTGCCAATCAGAAGCGAAGGCAACACCTCAACCTAAGCTAAGAAAGATAGCAAACTCGCCACAGACAGATACTACCGCTGACGTTCAGAAAAAAGAACAAATCAAACTACTTAATATCATTGGTGTTGGTGATATGATGCTCGGCACAAATTACCCTTCAACCTCCTATTTACCATCCCAAGGTGGCGCGACTATGTTAGCAGACTTAAAGGATATTCTAAAAGATGCAGATGTCACTTTTGGTAATCTAGAAGGTGTAATTTTAGACGAAGGTGGTACAGCGAAACGCTGTAGCAATCCCGATGTTTGTTACGTTTTTCGCTCACCCGAATCTTACGTAAATCACTTCGTAGATGCAGGTTTTGATGTGTTAAGTATCGCCAATAATCACTCTGGTGATTTTGGTCCAGTCGGTCGTAAGAAGACGAAACAGGTATTAGACAAAGCAGGAATTGCCTATGCAGGATTATTAGGCTCAGATGAAATGACTTCGTTTACGAAGAATGGTGTGAAGTACGGATTTGCTGCATTTGCGCCAAATAGTGGTACTGTAGATGTTCGAAATATTAGTCGAGCTAAACAAATCGTAGCGCAACTAGAAGCCGAGAATGATGTAGTCATCGTCTCTTTTCACGGCGGTGCAGAAGGTGCTAAAAATCAACATGTACCACGTAAAACTGAAACCTACTATGGCGAAAATCGTGGTGATGTTTACAAATTCGCTCACGCAGTAGTTGATGCTGGCGCGGACATTGTCTTCGGTCACGGACCACACGTAACGCGGGCATTAGATTTATATAAAAATCGCTTTATCAGTTATAGTCTAGGAAATTTCTGTACTTACGGGCGTTTCAATGTGCGCGGCGCAGCAGGAATCGCACCTTTAATTAAAGTGACAACTGACGAATATGGTGGTTTTGTGCATGCACAAATCACACCTGTTTATCAGCAAAAAACGCATGGACCAAAAGTCGATCCAGAGAAACGTGCGATTAAAAAATTACAGGAATTGACCGCGCAAGATTTTCCAGAATCAGAATTACGAATTTTGGATGATGGGTTGGTGTTGAAGAAGTAAGTAATTCGTACTTTTGTCGTCAAATTTAAAAATCAGCTAAAACGCTACATGATATGAAAAAAATCATCCAAACCAACAACGCCCCTGCTCCCGTTGGGCCCTACAATCAAGCGATCATCCACAACGGCACTTTATATTGTTCTGGTCAAATTGCCTTAGATCCTGCTACGGGTAATCTAATCATGGACGATATAGAAACAGAAACGCACCAAGTGATGAAAAACATCAAAGCCGTATTGACCGAAGCAGGTTGTACTTTTGAAGATGTGATCAAATGTTCCGTTTTCGTATCAGATATGAATATGTACGGTCGCATCAATGCCGTCTATGGCTCTTATTTTAACGATGATACCGCGCCAGCAAGAGAATTAGTGGAAGTAGCGAACTTACCGAAGTTTGTTAACGTTGAGATTTCCGTAATGGCAGCAGTGGAGTGAGTTGACTAGGTTTATTTGTTGATTGGTTTATTAAGTTATTAACAAACGCTAACCTCTCAACTCAGTCAACTTATCAACTCCATCAACATAATTAACTAAATACAGATGAAAAAAACAGTTCTTTCTTGTATCCAACCGACGGGTAATATGCACTTTGGTAACTACTTCGGGGCGGTCAAGAATTGGGTAGATTTGCAGGAGCAGTACGATTGTTTCTACGGGGTGGTGGATTACCACGCGATGACGATGCCTTATAATGTGAAGAAATTACGGACGAATACGTGGGATTTGATTTTTAATTTATTGGCAGTTGGTATCAAACCTGAAAATTTATTCATCCAATCGCTCGTTCCTGAGCATGCGGAATTAAGTTGGGTTTTCAACTGTTTTGCTTCCTTTGGTCACGTGTCCCGCATGACGCAATTTAAAGACAAATCACAGCAGAGTCAGGAGAAAAGTGGCGATGGAATGATTACCGTTGGGTTATTTGACTATCCTGTTTTACAAGCGGCGGATATTTTGATTTATCGCGCGGACTATGTTCCAGTTGGGAAGGATCAGGATCAGCATTTGGAATTGAGTAGAGCGATTGCCCAGCGTTTTAATAATCAGGTCGGTAAAGAATACTTCGTTCTACCCGAAACTTTACATACTGAAACGCCAAAAATTGCCTCTACTGCCGATCCAAGTCGCAAGATGAGTAAGAGCGCAGGCGTCAAGCATTACATCAGTGTCTTTGAAGACGAAGCGCGCATTCGCAAACAAATCAAATCAGCCGTAACCGATACCGGTGATACGCCTGCTGGCGAAATGAGTGCGGGAATAACGAATCTATTTACGCTGATCAAAGCATCTGGTTTGCAAACGGAGCACGATCAATTGATGGATACGTATAAAGATGGCAACTTACGCTACGTTGATTTAAAGCAAGCAGCGGCGGAAGGTTTAGTTGCGTTGAGCAATACATTTAAAGCTAATCGCGCCGAGTTAAACGCCAATAAAAAAGACGTTAAAAATCAAATCAAAGCCTCCTCTGCTGAGATTCGCAAACGCGCTCAGCAAACAGTGAAGGAAGTGAAGGAGTTGACGGGTTTGATGAATGTTAAATTCTAAAGAGATGTTAGACGTTAGACATTGGACGTTAGAAAAAATAGCGTTCATATCTAACGTCCAACGTCTAATATCTAAAGTCTTTCTAAATGAAAATCATCTGCATCGGTCGCAACTACGTTGACCACGCCAAAGAATTAAATAATGCTGTACCAAAGAAGCCGCTGGTGTTTATGAAACCACCATCGGCTTTGTTGGTTAATAATAAGCCATTTTATCATCCTGAATTTTCGGAGAATATTCATTATGAAGTAGAGATTGTTTTGAAAATTGGTAAAAATGGGCGGCACGTGCAGCCTGAATTTGCGAATGAATATTATCCCGAAATTGGTTTAGGAATTGATATGACAGCGCGAGATTTACAAAGCGAATTAAAAAAGAAAGGACATCCGTGGGAAATTGCGAAAGGGTTTGATGGGTCAGCAGTGATTAGCAAGGAGTTTGTAAAAATTGGTAATTTGAATCGCAATGCCATTGAATTTGAATTAGAAAAGAATGGCGAAGTCGTCCAGCATGGTAATACTAAGGATTTGATTTTTAATTTTGACCACCTCATTTGTTATTTATCTCAGTTTTTCAAATTACAAATGGGCGATTTGATTTTTACGGGTACACCTGCTGGCGTCGGACAGATTAAAATTGGTGATAATATGGAGGGCTTTTTGCACACTAAAACGGAACGAAAGTCGATGTTTACTTGCGAAATAAGATAAGTCCGTTGCATTAGTCAAAACGCTTTTGTTATCTTTGTGGCTGATTTTTCGGAACTGTGAACCATTGGCGAATCCTTGCCCCTAAAGTTAAGACCAAGCTTCATTGTATTCCCATTAACGTAATTCATAATAATAAAAACATGCCTTATTTATTTACCTCTGAATCTGTTTCAGAAGGACACCCAGATAAAGTATCAGATCAAATTTCTGATGCGCTTGTGGATCACTTTTTAGCATTTGACCCACAATCAAAAATCGCTTGTGAAACTTTAGTAACTACTGGACAGGTAGTACTAGCTGGCGAAGTAAAATCTAAAACCTACTTGGACGTGCAAAAAATTGCACGCGACGTAATTGAGCGCATTGGTTACACCAAGTCGGAATATATGTTCGAGTCTAACTCTTGTGGCGTTTTATCTGCTATTCATGAGCAATCACCTGATATCAATCAAGGTGTAGAGCGTAAGAAAAAAGAAGACCAAGGTGCAGGTGACCAAGGGATGATGTTCGGTTACGCTACTAGCGAAACGGATAACTACATGCCTTTAGCACTAGATTTATCGCACAAAATTCTCCAAGAATTAGCAGCGATTCGTAAGAAAGGTAAAAAAATGACGTACTTGCGTCCTGATTCTAAGTCGCAAGTAACTATCGAATATTCTGACGATAACAAACCACAACGGATTGATACTATCGTAGTTTCTACGCAGCATGATGATTTTGCACCCGATGCAGAAATGTTAGCGAAGATCAAGGAAGACATGATCAAGATCGTGATTCCTGCAGTTAAGAAAACATTGAAGCCTAAGTTGCGTAAATTATTCAACGATGACATTACTTACCACGTGAATCCAACTGGTAAATTCGTTATCGGTGGACCACACGGTGATACAGGTCTGACTGGTCGCAAAATTATCGTAGATACTTACGGTGGTAAAGGTGCGCACGGTGGTGGTGCTTTCTCTGGTAAAGACCCATCTAAAGTAGATCGTTCAGCAGCTTACGCTACACGCCACATTGCGAAGAACTTAGTAGCAGCGGGCGTTTGTGATGAAATCTTAGTACAAGTTTCTTATGCAATTGGAGTAGCTGAACCAACAAATATCTATATCCAAACTTACGGTTCTGCTAAAGTGAAACTATCAGATGCGCAAATCGCGGAGAAAGTAGCGAAGGTATTCGACATGCGTCCTTACGCGATTGAAAAGCGTCTAAAATTGCGTAATCCAATCTATTCTGATACGGCTGCTTATGGTCACATGGGACGTACACCTGAAACCAAAAAAGTAACCATGGTAGATGGTTCTGGTAAGAAAAAGACCATGAAAGTAGAAACCTTTACTTGGGAGAAATTGGACTATGTGAAGAAAGTGAAGAAAGCTTTCGGTTTGAAATAAGTTAGTGATTAGTAATCAGTGACTAGAAAATAAAAACGCGATTCTCTCCAGTGGAAAGAATCGCGTTTTTGATTGGAGGACAGACACTCCTGTCTGTCAGTACATAAGCAACTAGACAGGCAAAGATGCCTGTGAATACATTGAGAGACACGACAGACGGAGTGTCTGTCCTCCATTAAACCAACTGCGCCAACTGCTGCTTCATTGTCTGAATGCTTTGTGCTCCTTGCGCGCGCCACTTCATTTCTCCGTTTTGATAAATCATTACTGTAGGAATGCTGCGCACTTGCAATTGTTGGGATAACGCTTGGTTTTTATCTACATTGATTTTAATGATCCGTGCCTGGTCACCGATTTCATTTTTGAGATTGTCAATCGTATGGGCAAACATCTTACATGGTCCACACCAATCGGCGTAAAAATCAATGAGTATAGGCGTTTCTGAATTGATGATATTTTGGAAACTCGATTTATTTTTTGACATATCTTACTTTTTTAGCTCTTTTTTAAATAAACTTCTACTAAAGGAACAAAAATGAAAGCGCGTAAGTTGTATTCATTTTTCAACTAATAATCACACCCAATGCTTAACTCTATTTCTATTTTTTGCGGCTCTAGTGCTGGAACAAATCCTATTTATCAAAAGGCTGCACAACAAGTTGGTCACTTTTTTGCAAATCATAATATTCAACTAGTCTATGGCGCAGGGAACGTAGGATTGATGGGTGTTATCGCTGATGCAGTACTGGAAAAAGGAGGCTACGTTATTGGCGTAATTCCAGATTTTCTAAAAGCGAAAGAAGTCTATCATACTGAGATACAAGAATGCCATGTGACTGAAACGATGCACGAACGTAAAAAGATGATGGCAGATTTATCGGAAGGGGTAATTGCGATGCCAGGCGGTTTCGGTACATTAGATGAGTTATTTGATATGCTGACACTTGGGCAACTACAGCGTCATAATTACCCAATTGGAATTTTAAACGTAAATGGTTACTACGATCATTTGTTGAAGCAATTAAAGTTCATGGTAGCGGAAGGCTTTGTGCGTCAATCCAATATTGATTCATTGCTAGTTGCAAATAATATCGAAACACTCATTACTAAAATGAATGCTTACGCACCTGATACGAACGATAAATGGATATGATTTTTTCAATTCAAGCGGACGCTGAAGACGCTATTAATTTTATATTCTAATTAAAAAATCAAAATGGCAATTTATCCTTTGAATGGGAAAATTCAACATTATGCCTGGGGTGGAAAAACATTTTTGCCACAGCTATTAGGTGTACAAAACACTGATAACCAACCTTTTGCTGAACTTTGGATGGGTACACACCATCGAGGTGAAGGAATATTATTAGTTGATAATACTCCTACTCCATTGAGCGATTTTATTCAAGAACAGCCCACGGAAACATTAGGAAAATCGGTTGCTGACCGTTTTGTAAATCGACTACCATTTTTATTTAAAGTACTGTCGGTAGATAAAATGCTTTCTATCCAGTCGCATCCAACTAAAGCGCAAGCAAAAAAAGGTTTTGCTGCTGAAAACGCTGCGGGTGTGCCATTAACTGCTTTTCATCGTAACTTTAAAGACGACAATCATAAACCAGAAGTTATGGTCGCATTGACCGATTTTTGGTTACTTCATGGTTTTAAATCAAAGCAAGAAATTACTACCATTTTAAACACTAAAGCCGCATTTGCTCCTTTACGCGCTCACTTTTCTGATGCTAATATTTTCAATTTGTACAAATACATCATGGAAATTTCACAAGCAGCAGTCAACGAAATATTACAACCGTTAGCCGACGAATTAGCAGAGAATGAATACACGCGAGATGAAGCGGATTATTGGGCAAAATTGGCATTTCAGGATTATACGCGTGAGAATGGTGATTACGATCGCGGCGTTTTTTCGATCTATCTATTCAATTTGGTAGGTCTAAAAAAAGGGGAAGGCATTTTTCAAGGCGCAGGTATTCCGCATGCTTATTTGGAAGGTGTGAATATGGAATTAATGGCTAATTCAGATAACGTTTTTCGCGGTGGCTTAACGCCTAAACATGTAGATGTACCAAAATTATTGGAGCATCTAGTATTTGATTCAGTTACACCGAAAATATTGACGGGCAAGTCATTGTCAGCTACAGAAACTGTTTTTGTTACGCCCGCTCCCGATTTTGAATTGCGAAAATTAAATTTATTTAAAAAAATAAATCATAGCAATTCACCAGAACCAGCTCCAGCAATAGTCATCGTTATGGAAGGTGTAGTGGAAGTCCAAAGCGGAAATACATTATTTGAACGAAAACAAGGTGAGATATTTTTCGCAACAGCTAATACTCCTTACTCCATTATCTGCGAGAGTGAAACAGCTATATTATTTAAGGCTACAGTGCCGATTAGTTAAAAGTCTTATCTAAATAATCATGTAGAGCTTTGATTTGGTTTCGATCTCCTAAAACAATAAAACTTGTTCCGGGAGTAATGCGCACGTCAGGTGAAGGATTGACCATGTAAGTTCCGTCCGTTTTTTTATAGCCGATAATATTGGCTCCCGAGTGCTTGCGAATATCTAGTTCCCGTATGCTTTTATGACAACAGGCAGTAGGTAATTTTTCATATACTAATTCTTCAAAACTAATATCTGACTCGTATTCATTCGCTATGAAAGAGAAAAACTCTATCGCACCTGGTTTACTGACCAAAGTTGCCATATAAAAGCCCCCGATTTGCTCAGGCATGATAACATGATTTGCACCTGCTAATTTCATTTTCCCTTCGCTCCGTGGCTGATCTGCTCGACTAATAATATTTATTTTATTATTTAATTGCCTAGCTGTCAATACAGTAAAAATATTATCGGCATCTTCTCCAAGTGTACTAATTAATGCGTTGGCGTTTTTCAACCCTGCATTGATTAATACTTCATCATCCGTTGCATCTCCTTGAATATGTAAAATTAATTCTTCTCGCTTTTGAATATTTTCAATCTGTTCCTCTGATTTTTCAATAACTACAAAAGGGATATTACGTTCTAAAAAATGATCTACTACCTCTTGTCCATAACGTCCATATCCACAAACAACGATATGGTTTTTCAAGCCTGCGATTTGTTTTTTCACCAAACTCTCATGCATATTTTTAAATATTTTTCCTTCAATAACATAATTGCTAAATACAGCGAGCGCGTAGGCAATCACGCCAATATTTAATAAAATTAATATAGAAACGAACCACTTTCCATTTGCGTCCAATGGTTGTACCTCCGTGTACCCAACCGTTGAGATAGTTATTACCGTCATATAGAATGCATCCATAAAGGAATAATCCTCAATGAGCATAAATCCAACAATCCCAATTGTAATGGATGACATAGAGAGTATAAGCGCAATGCGGATATTCAAATATGTTCCAGAAATGTGATTAATTGAGTTAAATTCCGAAAATTTCCATTTCATCTATAGCAAAAATTGTTAAAATCGAAATTATGAAATATCTAAATCATATCCATGCATTTTGAGTATTAGTAGCTTTCTAACATAAAATAGATACTACACAAGTAGAAAGTCATATTAATGTCAGCTGCATATTGACTAAATGCATAATTATGCGTAAATTTAGCTGCACTAAAATATGCTGTTCTAAGCAGCATCTCTAGCTAAATAGTAAATAAGTAGTTAATCTAAAATAATCGACACATTTTGTGACGGTCTCTTTTTGCACTATACATCGTTAAAAAGCCTCGTCGTAAAAAGACTACAACTACGTTTTTTGCCTTGTC
>JBGCES010000128.1:0-1973 GCA_045106545.1 Saprospiraceae bacterium | reverse complement strand
TCCGTTCAATCTGCGTTCCGATTCAAATCTACCACTCCCGCACTTTAATATTTTTAAAATGCACCAAATCGCCGTGATCTTGCAGTAAAATATATCCCGCTGCTTGCTGTCCAAATTTTTCCCAATCTGCGTACTTGCTTTTTTCTACCAGTGCGCGAAAGATTTGACTATGGCGGTCAAATTCAACGACTTTTATATCGTTGAGCCAGTGTTCAATTTTTCCATTATTGGAGACGATACGCGCGCGATTCCAGTTGCCGCCGCTGCCGTTATATCGCTTGCTGCTTCGATTTGCTTCAGAGAGGTTATCGGCTCGAATTAAATCGTAAAGCGAACCCGCAGTACGATTTCCATTGACGCCTTGCTTCGCATCGGGATGATTTTTGTCATCCAAAATTTGAAATTCTAAACCGATGGCAGAACCTGTGCCTTGGTTGAGTTCGGGATCGACGAAGTATTTGATGCCGCTATTCGAGCCTTCTGTAATTTTAAAATCAATGAGCAATTCAAAATTGCTAAACACATCTTGAGTGATAATATCGCCACCATTGGTGGATTCGCTGCCGTCAGAAGCGAGTACGGATAATACGCCCTCCTTCATTTCCCAACCTTTGGAAGGAAAATTAGCCGTTTTTGCACTGCGCCAGCCGTTGGTCGTTTTTCCATCCCAAAGTAGCCGCCAACCTGTGCGTTTTTCGTGTGCAGTGAGTTGATTAGTTAAGTAGCTGATTTGTGGTACAGTTGGATCAAGAGCATGACGATTCTTACCCAACTCAGTCGTCAAAATGCGCGCATTGCGCCAGCGGACTTGTTTACCCGCCTGTGATTTGTCGCTGATGCCGTGTACTTGAAATGCGATAAAGCCTTTAGCCGTAAGGTTATCCACTAAATTGGCACACAAAATACCGTTTACGTAAGTGCGTAATTCGTTGCCGATGGCTTCGATACGATAGTGGTTCCATTCGCCCGTTTTGAAGGCTTGTTGTCCTTGGGGATTGCGCGTGAGCGGATACAACCAGCCGCGTCTTGCTTCATCATAAATGCCACCTGCCCAACGCCGTGGACTGGTTTCAATTTCGGCTTGATAGCCATGAACACGCCCGTTGAGGTAATCCATTTTACTTAATGAACGAAACTGCACGCCACTGTTCAAACCATTTTCGACCCATACTTCAAATTCTAAAATAAAGTCGCTATAATCGATTTTAGTAGCTAGAAAACTATTGGGCGTATTGAGTTTGGAGGTACCGATTAGTACGCCGTTTTTTAACTCGTAAATTGCTTCGCCATTGAGTTGACGGAAGTTGTTTAAGTCATCTTCGAAGAGCGGCTGCCAATCAGATTGAGCGACAAGTAAGCAAGGAAAGAATAATAAAATTAGGAAGTAACGCATGATGAGTAGTTGGTCAGCAGTTTATCATGTGAAACTTTCAGTCGTAAAAACCTACGCATCTAGACACTAGTTGGGCATTATTACTTTTTTCATTGAAATAAAAAGTAACCAAAAATTCTAGTATTGTAAACTCGCTCCGCTCAGACAGTACAATACCTGCCGCCCGCCGAGTAAGTGCTTAGCCCTTTCGTGTTAATCGCTTGGCACATGAAAAATTGCTGGTAGTTGATATTTGATAGTCGCAAATCATTCATAATGAATGACTTGTACTATTGTTATTTCTTAAATGCAGTCCAGTAAATGGGTGTAAAGAATTGTAAATATAGCTGAAATATGGACAAACTCAGGCTTATCTTAATATTGCCGAAATGATTAGTTAGATACTTAAGATTTAGAAATAGGACTGTACAAAGTTTTTATTTGACGCTGATTCTCTATGATTTTTACCGTAGCATTACGGAAAAAATCTGCGTAAAAAAAAAAAAAAAACTGTGTCTTTTGCAAAACTTTGTACAAGCCTAATTTAGAAATGACCATTTACTTCCTGAGGTTGCGAGCTCGCTGTGCTAAGTTGTTCTAT
>JBGCES010000127.1:0-1509 GCA_045106545.1 Saprospiraceae bacterium | reverse complement strand
AAAGTTGAATTAATTAATGTCTTTTTCGATATAAATTATGTTACCCTTCTTCTTTTTTTAAGGTTTTAATATCTGCAATCAACTGATTGACGGAAGTCATATTTAGACCATTATAAATACCGCGGATATGGCGATTTTTGTCAATTAAAACAAAATTTTCGGTATGCAAAAACTCGTCGATTTCCTTTTCTTCTCCTAAACTCTCTTCCACAAAATAATCCTTACGTCCCAGTTTATAAATGTCCAATTGCTCGCCCGTCACCAAGTGCCATTTGCTTTCATCAATCGCATTACTTTCGGCGTAAGCCTTTAAAACCGCTACGGAATCATAACGCGGCGTGACGGAATGCGAAAGCAGCAAGACTTCCTTATCATGAATAAATTCGTCTTGAATGGCGTGCATATTATTCATCATCTTAGGACAAATTCCAGGACAAGAGGTAAAGAAAAAATCAGTCACATAGATTTTATCAGCAAAGGTTTTTTCCGTGATGGTATCGCCCATTTGATTGACCAACCGAAAAGGCGAAACGCGATGAAAGGTATCAGGAATTTCCGCAGGCGTAAGCCATTGGGGCGTAAAACTCGCTTCGTGATAATACGGCAAGCGTTCTACGCGACTATCCGCTTTAGCGGTCTCTTGACAAGCTGACCAGCTGCTACTGACCAGCAGGCAGATCGTCACTATATTGTACCACTTCGTTGTCCAATTCATAACAGAGATTTGCTCGTTTTAATCCGAAGATTCGTCCATTACGGGCTTCGTAATTATTGTAAATTTTACCATTTGCGCGCCATGATTGCTGCAATCCAACTTCTTTTCCAGCTACTAAACGTTGCTTTTTAAACAACGCCCCACTTTTATACCATTGTAATTGTTCGCCTTCTGCTACGCCGTTTTGGTAGTTGGAATCGGTACGTTGATTGCCATTACGCCACCAAGTGTAGGACTTGCCGTGTAGCTTCCCTATTTGATATTCCGCAGCATAACTTTTTGTTCCATCTACAAACCACTTGGTTACAGCACCATACTTTTTACCTGCTTGATAATCAACCGTTTCCGCTACCTGACCATTCGGATAATGTGCTACGGATGTTCCTGTGAAAGGTAGATTTTGGTAGAATACTAAACCAAGATTGGGGCGTAATGCTAGGCTATCGGCAGTAATGTTTTGAGTAGTAGAAATTGACTTGAATTTAGCTGTAGGATCGGTTTCACAAGCGGTAAACACGAATGTAATTATTAGAAAAAGAAAGTGATTCTTCATTAGTATCGTAATAGAAATGAGTAGTACGGTAAGCCACAAAACAAACCTTATTTTTAATTGAAACACATAGCCACATAGAAAACATGGGTCAATTTGATTTTGGCACTACGGTGAAAACTGTGGGTACGATATTTTTAAAATCGAACGACACTTTAAAAGTGCCGTCCGATACGCCTCAATGGACGAAATTTTCAAAATGTCGTTCATTTTTGAATGCTGCAATTTTTAACCCACACTTTTC
>JBGCES010000126.1:0-9731 GCA_045106545.1 Saprospiraceae bacterium | reverse complement strand
CACCAGCCCCTTAATAAATACAAAAAATAAATCCGTCTAGTTAGCAGCTTATCACACTTTTTACATATTGAATTAGGTACATCGAATGCCTTCTAGGCGTCCGATATCTAAATCTACCACTTGAGTTACCTAATCTCTTTTTTATTTAGGGTTCTATGAATTACAGCGGTTGAATACGTTTTCTTCCCTAGTTAGTTCGATTCTAGTTTCGGGATAATGCCAACTTCAAAAGGTGGCTTTAGCAAATCCAAAACGGGTAAAATTACCCAGTAAGGTTAAGCAATGTAAGAGGTCTGGCAACTAACCGCGTAAAATCCGCCAAAATTTTAACATTTACCCTATTTTCGCCTAATACAAAAACTGAACACACAACGGTTTCGGTACAGCAATCTGTTGACCAGTATAACTGAGCGAACCAGTAGCCGAATCAATTTTAAAAACACTAATCGAATCATCCTTCAAATTAGCACAAAGCAAAAATTTTCCATCGGGACTGATTGCGAAGTTTCTTGGCCAGATAATGGTTTCCTGCTCAATTTCGACTAGCGTAAGATGTCCTGTCTTTAAATCAATTTCAAAGACGGCAATACTGTCATAATCACCACGGTTGGATGCATATAAGAACTTGCCTGATGGATGTACGTGAATATCTGCACTTTTATTAAAGCCAGTAAAATCAGATGGTAAGGTAGAAATAGTTTGTAGATTTTTGAAAGTACTTGTTGCTACATTAAGATTAAACACACTGACCGAACCGCCCATTTCATTCATTACGTAAAGGTATTTTTTATTTGGGTGTTCGGCTAAATGTCGTGGTCCGCCGCCAGATGGCGTAGCAATAGCGGCAGGATTATTTTTAGTTAGTCTGCCTTCTTCTAGCTGATATAATTGTATTTTATCAATACCTAAATCGGTCGCATAAATTAGATTGTTCTCGCCCTGTCTGATATAATGGGCGTGTGGACTTTTCTGGCGGGTAGTGTCAATACTGCTTCCTTGATGTTGGACTATACCAACAACTTCGCCTAGTGTTCCATCAGATTGAATCGGTAAATTTACGACCGAGCCGCTTCTATAATGGGCGATAAATACTTGTTCACCCATTTTATCCACGCTGATATAACAAGCTCCTTGTCCACGTGTCGATTGTTGATTGAGCAATTGTAACGTATAATCATCATGGATAACATACGCTTTTACTCTATTTTCTTCTACACCTTTTATTCTTTCTAAACTATATAAATATTTGTTGTTAGGATGAATAGCTAAAAAAGAAGGATTGATGATTTCGGTCGTTTTAGAACTAAAGGTACAATGGCCAGTTTTCGCATTCAAGGTATAAGCGTAAATGCCTTCATCTGGTGAATCAGTTGAAGTGCCTACAAAAAGGGTGAATTGTTGCGGTGAGTTTGGCGAACTTGAATAGGTACAAGCAAAAAAGATGCTGTAAAGCACTAACCATAAAGGTAAAATCAACCTCTTCATTTATATATTATTGAACACTTATTGTACAAAAGATTTCGCTTATACTTTCTTGCATGATTTTAGATTTCAATAGTTGTTACACCAAAAAAACCAATCTTTACTTCATTTATACTGGGCATTAAACGAATAAAACCAAGCAATCATCAGCCAACATCACTTCAACTTCAATATCTCACTCCCCGCTAACAAAAATGCGCCCGTACCATAATTTTGCCAGCTATCTTTTGTCGCAGGTTTTGGCTCTGCGCCGATATTTTGCACCCAACCTACTTTACCATTTGCTTGCTGACATTTTTCTAATGCTTTCCATGCTTTTAATACGACGGGACGATATTTTGCTTTATCCAATAATCCATTGTTGATACCCCAAGTGAGCGCAAAGGTATAAAAACCACTACCGCTCACTTCACCGTGATCATAGGCTTCGGGAGCAAGTAAACTGGTGCGCCACAAGCCATCCTGTGGCTGAATTTCAGCAATTTTACTAGCCATCTTTTTGAATATTTGCTCGTAAAAAGGGCGATGCTTATAATTGGCAGGTAAGGCATCCAACATCAATGCTAATCCACCTAACACCCAGCCGTTCCCCCGCGACCAAAATATTTTATTGCCATTCGGTTCTTTTTTATCCGACGTACTGCCTGTCCACTGATAGCGCGTATCGCGTGCAAAAAGGTTTTCTTCTTGGTCGTATAATAGGTCGTAAGTCTCCTTATAATAATGATAAATTTCATCCAAATATTTGTCTTCTGTTCCTTCGTGTTGTGCCAATAAAGCAATCACGGGCGGTGCCATAAATAAGGCATCACACCACCACCATAGAATCTTTTTTTCGGGTTGTTTTGCCGTTCCATCCTTCCACGCGTGGGGTTTATTAAAATGGTCGTCAATAAATTGCCGCGTAGGCGCGAGATTCACCTCTTTCTCACCCAGAGTAGCAAGATAAGCATAAGCATAACTGATCGTCACGTCATCCGCATGATAAAAACGTTCCCAAGTTTGCCAATCATTGCGTTTACCCATGTCTTTCAATGCTTTTAGAAAGGTCGGATTCTGCGTAGTTTTATGCGCTCTTACTACGCCCGTGTAATACGCGCCATTCGTCCAGTCAGTCGGGGCTTTGGCGAAAATCGGATTTGCTTCTTGCCATTGTAAAGCCTTGACCATTGATGTTTCAATGGAATCATTATTAAGTTTGGTCGTCGTCTTGCAAGCAGAAAGACTGAATAGAAACAGGACTGTAAATAAGAAGGAATATTTTTTCATTAGAAGTTGTTTTTTATGAATTGCCGAAATAATTAACGTTACACTTGAAATTTAAAAATGAGGATTTTTAAATTGTAACATTAATTATTTTGGCGTTGCTATTGAACAATTATATCGCAAGTAATCGTGGTCGTATCTTCCGTAAAAGTGGTAAAAATAGGTACAGCTTCTACGCCTGGCACCATATTAAAAACACGACTTCTTGCCGTTTTTTTGATAAATAAAGGAGTATTGCTTTTGATGACCACTGTTCCCGCTGGTTTGTGAATCGCGATTTGATTTGGTGAAATTTGTTCTATTTTTTCGCCAGTTGGTGAAATAATCGGTAAGATCAATTCTACTAAGTCGGTCGCATTAGATTTACCAATTTTCTGAGCCTCAATTCGTACTTTTTCTTGATCAAAAAGATAATTCAGTTGATAATTAGGGTCGATGTCCGTTGGCATTTCTCTTGCCTCGTTCACTAGCTGTGTTTGAATATCAAACTTATCGGTTGCTGCACTTTCCTCTGCTGCTACTTTGGCTTTTAAATCGTATAAATTTGTAAACCATTCGCCATCTCGAAATATCTCTAAGCGCGGAGTCAGCGCAAAGTCTTCTCCATTCGGATTAGGTTGCTGATTATTTTTTTCTACCAATAAATACCTCGCCATACTGGCAGTAAAAATAGGACCAATCCTCAAGTGATACAGCAACGAAATTGCACCACCACTACCCTGCTGCGCACCTTTTTTATAAATAAAATCGTAGGTAGAAACGGTTGCCCGAAAATCGCCTTTGGCAACTGTCCATACGTCAATTTCGGGAAAGACTTTCACCCCCTGCGCCGTTTGTCGAGGTAAGGCGGTTTTTTTATCAATTTGAGCAATACTGATTGGATGATTTAATAAAGCCGCTAGTGGTTTTGCATGCGCGAAAGTGTGGTGTACGCAGGGTTTGATGCCGTGCGTTTGATAATGTAAACCGCCACTTAGCAATCCATCAATTGTACAACGTTGTAGCAATTCCGTACTCAAATATGCCGCCGTTCCGAAGGCAGGATTGCGCTGATTCATCAATCCATAAGCGACCTGACAACCATCCGTAGTGCGGCTACCCCAATAACTCCATTTGTACTGCCGCGTTCCCCAACTGTTATCCCATCCGCCATCGGGCAGCATAAATTCTAAATGTCCTTCCAGTGATTGGGTTAATAAAGTCAGCAATTCTTCATCTTTTTCCGCTAAAGCGTATTGCACTACGCCGTTCAAAGACTCTTCTACGTTATAACCTAAATCGACTGCCAGCAAGCCTTTGGCACTTTTTTGATCACTGGGTTTACCTTCACCAAACAGTAATTTATTGGGTTCAGTAAACCAATTTTTTACTCCCGCCGCCAGTTCTTTACTGCGCGCCAAATAAGTTTGATTATCTAATACTTTTCCTAATAAATGCAGCGCGTAAACCGCTGTAAATCCATAATTAATATTGGTGAAAGTCAGATTGAAATTTTTATATAAATAGTCTCCTACTCTGCTCAGTCGGTCTAGCCATTTTTCATGAATTTCCTTGGGTAAAATATGCCCGTGATAATGCAACGCCTCACCCAGCGCAATCGCTCCAAATACCGAAATGCCACGCCACGATTTAGGATCGGGAATGACCGTCCAACTACCATCGGGCATCGTTACATTTTCCGCCCAATCCATGACTTCAATTGCTGCATTCAGGTATTTTTCATCGCCTGTACGGTCTGCCAAATACATAAATGGAAAAACGGCATCCATGCAGCGACCGTGAATTTTATTGCAAGCGGGACAATCTAACGCACCGTGGACAGTCGCATCTTCTGGTTGATGAATTTGCACTTTTAACATGCCATCACCCCATTCTTTTAGCAAAGAAAAAGCGAGTTGTTCAAATGCGGTCGCCTCCGCAGCAGTCATCTTCTGACAAGCGTAAATTGGTAAAAATACGCCCATTCCAACGGCTGAACTGGCTTGTAAAAAGGTTCTTCTTTTCATGTTTATAAATGCAATAATTAATCTACCAAACGAAATTTACCCACCACTCCTTCCGTCGAAGAAGTACCAATCATTACCTGATAATTACCCGCCTCCAAGATGCGTTTCATTTCTACACCCGTGAACCGTAACATTTCGGGTGTTATCGTAAAGGAAACCGTTTTTGTTGCTCCTTTGGGAATGGTTATTTTTTGAAAGCTTTTTAGTTCTTTTTCGGGTCTTACCACCGAACCAATTTCATCTTTCAAATATAACTGTACGACTTCTTTTCCTGTATATTGTCCCGTATTGGTAATATCAACGGTAACATCGATCGTAGATTCGGCAGAAATAGTGTTATCGGAAAGCTTCAAATTACCATATTTAAAATCCGTATAACTCAAGCCGTGACCGAAAGGATAGAGCGGACTATTTTCTAAAAATAAATAGCCTTTTTTATTATTGATTTCTTTACCACTATAGTGAAATGGTAACTGTCCAATCGAACGCGGAATAGTTACGGGTGACTTACCCGACGGAACGGCATTCCCAAAAATCATCTCGGCAATAGATTCATCCCCAAATTCACTCAAATCCCAGCAATCTAAAATCGCATCCGCTTCTTTCGCAATCGTGTTGATAGATAACGTTCGGCGATGTTTTAATACGACAACCACCGGCTTGCCAAGTGCTTTGATCTTCTGCACTAACTCATCTTGCGCTCCCACAGGATCAATGGTTGCCCGATCACCCAATGCATTATTAAAAAAACCTTCTTTGGCAGTATGCTCGTCGCCACCCAAAAAGAGAACCACTACATCCGCTTTTTTAGCCTGCTTAACCATTTGCTTGATCGTCGCTGGCTGTGTCGGCAGCAAATTCGGAATGCTTTTGATTTCATCCGTCAATTTGAATCCTTGATTGGCAGTAAAAGTTAACTGGTTTCCCGCGACTTTTTGAAAATCTTGGAGGGTGTTTTCGGATAGTAATGGACCTAAAAGCGCGATTTTTTGCTGCTTATTTTTTGCTAATGGTAGGGTGTTTTTTTCATTTTTCAATAAAATAATGGAAGATAAATCCGCTTCTTTTGCTAATGCCAGTGCTTCCTCTTTACGTACTTCCTTTTTCACTTCCTCTAAATCTATATAAGGCTGATCGAAAAGCCCTAAGATAAATTTAGTACGCAAGACGTTACCCGCCGAGCGATCAATGTAAGGCATTATTTCGGGTTGTTCTTTTACGATAGCGGGTAATAGTGAGTAAGCATCATCGGCGTAGAGATCAACATCCATTCCAGCCGTTAAACCCATAATTGCCGCTGCTTCGGGCGTTTCTGCTACTTTCATAAAATAATGTAACCGCCCAATATCATTAGCATCCGAAACCACGTAGCCCGTAAATCCCCATTCTTCTCGCAATACTTCCGTCAACAGATAAGGATTGCCGTGGCTGGCAATGCCATTTATATCACCGTGCGATGCCATAATACCTAAGCATCTCGCATCTTGAACGGCGGCTTGAAACGGTGGAAAAATTTCGTCAATTAAAGTACGCGGCGAGATTTCAATCGCGGCAAAATTAGTACCGCCCAACACTTGTCCGTAACCCGCAAAGTGCTTGGTTACCGCCCCAATATGCGTTCCATTTCCTAATCCAGCGTAATCTCCCTGTACACCTTTTACTGCGCTTGTCACCATCTGCGTCGTTAGGTAAGTATCCTCACCAAACGCCTCACTCATTCTACCAAAACGTGGGTCGCGGACGATATCCGCTTCGGGCGAATGACACATGTGCATCCCGCGCAAACGCGCTTCGCGACCTACTACATCCCACATTCGTTTAACCAAATCTGCATCAAATGAAGCGGCGGAAGTGATCGAGCGACCAAAGCGCGTACAACCCGCTGCATCTACACCATTGTAAGATTCAGTAACAAATAAAGCGGGAATACCCCAGCGATTATTTTCAATGATGTATTGCTGTAACTCGTTGTTCATTTTGGCGGCAGCCAGTGGCGTTTCGTGTTCGCCCGGATTTTTAATGCCTGCAATGCCGTGGACTAATCGCTTTTTTACATCTTCCGATAAAGACAGTTGACCATCTTCGCCAAGTTTTACGCCTTTATTGGCGTGAAAAATCCGCATTTGCGCTACCTTTTCCTCGACGGACATTTTTGCCAAGAGATCTGCTACGCGCTGCTCAATCGGTAAACTAGCGTCCTGATAATCTTGAGCAGATAATAGCGTGGCCGAGAAAAGAAGAGATAAAACGAGTAGGAAAGAGTTGTATATTTTATGCATAATGTTTATTTTCTTGAAGCGTTAAATTATCTAACGTCCAGCACTAATCTATCCTGTAGTGTCTTGACAGAAATAAGTATAATGACAGAATTAGTGAATGATAAAATGAATGAATTCATCCTGATAATCAGGCAATTTTGATTGTTGAATTATTTCTGTCTTATTACTTAGGCGTTGATGATCTTTACATCTAGCAGCCATAAAAACAGTATTAAGCGTTGAACATTCAATTACTTATCAAGTCTGTCTGCTCTCAGATTCATCGGTCTCTTTTCTGTTTTCTCCTTTAACTTATTTAATCAATACCACCCAATCTTTTTCAGGATTTGCTGGAGGAAATCCGACTTCCACTATTCCGCTCGCTTTCACCGAATCAATTGTTCCAGTTTGTAAATCACCACCATTTTTGGGATCGTACCATCTGATGGAAAAGGTCTTACCTGAATCACCTAAATCAATAGAAGTTGTCTTGGTATTTGGATGTAAGTAAATGGCGTAAACTTCGTCCGCGAGTGCGAGACAATAAGAGGTTTTGTCGATAGTCAATTCATCGGCAGATTTCATTTTCCAAAATGGAAGATGCTGCTCGAAAAACGTACGCGCGTGGCGATTTTGATCCCAAAATAGATCGCGGCTGCGAAAGTCTTGACAGGTCAAATCGGAATTGGGACTGGCGTAACCAAAATACCATTCTACGCCGTAACCGCCCGCCATTAGTGTCCCCCAAAGGGCATTGCTCCGCGCTAAGTCGTGATCCCGATCTTCATCGTCGGGTAAAAGCGCAATTTGTGCTTTACCCGGTTCATCTACTGCCAATGCCCACCTTCTGCCCGTCGAATCAGATTTTGTCCGCCACTTTAGTACGCGACCGTGGACATCCCGAAAATCTTTGTCGCTCAATTGTAAAGAAGCACCAGTCAGTGGCGATTGATTACCAATTAAATCGGCGTAGCGGTCGTCTTGATTTGGGAAAGTATGGATGACTAAATGATGGTCGTAAGGATCTATTTTTTTAAGATAATTTGCCACTTTTATGACTTCTTCAATCGGCTGATTGTTCTCTTCACCTAAATTCCAGTTCAGGGCTAGATGATGACCAAATCTAGCAACAAGTTCGCGATAGTACAGCTTTCCATCATCACCAAAAACGCCATTGTCCATCAGGTGATCCGTTTCTGTTTCGTGGGTTTTAAAATGTAAAAACATTCCTTTGCGCTCGCCGTATTCCAGTATTCTTTCCCACTGAGCGAGTTTAGACACATCGAAACGGTTGGTATGAAACTGCGTCACCCAAGCCTCCTTATTTTTCTTGTCGTTGGCGTAAGTTTCGTATTCCGCGACGGGTACTTTGAGCAAGTGTGGATAGACATTGCGGTCGTCGCCATCGACGTTAAATGTAAGAAACGAAAACACATTTAAACCCTCAGCAGCCAAGTAATCAATCGCGCCAAAGAGGTTCTTTCCCTTATCACCTTGCCACACTAAATCGGCGGCATCCGCTTTAAAATCTTTAGCGTGCGGTTGCCAATTTTTACGTAATTCAAATACATTGGGCGTGGCATCAATATCGCTAAAAGCGAGTAAATTTTCGGGCGCGTCCACGCCGACTTTGATAAAATAATCGCCTGTTTCGGCGTATCGCAAATAAGGCTCACCGATATATTTCAAACGACCTTTTGCCCGATTGTCAATCCCTGATTTATCATTTTCAACGATGGTAAATTCGCCCGAATGTCCATCCATAAAACCTGCGCTTGCTGCATTCATCACATCTTCCGCAATCGCAATTTTATCGCCTTTTGTAAAATTGATTTTATACGACCAAACGCCCGTTTGGTCGGGTGCAAAGCGTACTTTCCACTTATTTCCCGTCGTCGCGCTCGTCTCTGCCGCATTGCCATCGGCAGCAAAAAAACCAGGTACGACGTAGGTTTGTGCGCCATTGGAAAAAGTGACTTCTAAGCGATAATTTAAAAAAGGATTATCGTCTGCCATCTCATCGGATTCAGGACCCGTGAAAGTAAATTCGACGGGCTGCCATTTTTTTAATTCGCCACTGATAGTGACTTCGGTGGCTGGCTGGCAAGAGGTAGCGACCGAAAGCATCCAAGTAGCTAAAAAAAAGCAAGTTGAGATGTTTCTAAACGAGTATAAAGTATTCATAAATAGTGAGTTGTTTTTCAAATAAGTCATACACTACTACTGCTTATTCACCTTAGTGCTAAATCGCAACTGAACCGGTCCGACTAATCCCGAAGGTATAAGTGGATCATCTTTTTTATAAAAAGGCGCAGTGGTAAAAGTTGTGCGCGGACCAGCGGGCATCGGCTCGTTATTGGTGTACCATTTTGGCATAAATAAATCGGGATTAGGTGCGTGTTTGCCTAGCTTATAGCCGTCATAATGTTCTGCAAAACGCTCGTCACCAATCAAGTGATTCGACCATTGATTGGTTACTAAAATTGCTAATTCGTTGTTGCCCATTTTTATAAAATCGGTAATGTCTACTGTAAAGGGCGGCATCCACAAAGTGGCAACTTCTTTTCCATTTAAGCGGACTTCATCAACGATATGAACCGTTCCTAAATCTAAAGTTACGTTCAGATTGGGACGAATCAAGTCTTTAGAAAGATTGATATTTTTACGATAAGCCGCCGTTCCAGCAAAGTATTTAATCGCTTCTTCGGGGCGATCTTTC
>JBGCES010000125.1:0-6588 GCA_045106545.1 Saprospiraceae bacterium | reverse complement strand
TTACCATATGACTTTTTGAGTTGACTGATTTCGATCATAGAAAATTGATAATCAATAATTTAAATAATAACCAAGCTGCTGCTTTGCTCTTCGGTAAAACAGCCATATCGCTAAAAACAACAGCGGTGGTAATGATAAACTCAACGCATATAATAAGGCTTGTGGCAAACTGATCTCTCGCGGATAAGCAGAATATTTGGCTAAAATAAAAGAAATCAGCGCGAGATAGCCAACCGTTTGCAGCAGCAGAATGGGTAACCAGTGGCTAGAAAAAGCGACGAATAATATTACTACCAATGGCAGCGTCAAAATAGTACTTGCAAAAACCGCTGCTTTGATTTTTTTACTTAAAAACTGCTGCGGCGTATGCTGAAATATCCATACAAAAAGCTCGCGTTCGGGACGAGCATAATTGGAAATTTGAATAAAAAAAATAAGGATCAAAGCCGCTGCTCCCAAATTGAAATTACTTACTTGTACCGCTTTGAACAGTAAAAAATACGCCATTCCGATCACCCACCACGTTTGGCGAAAGCCTACAATAGATTCAAATGGATAATTTTTGAAAGGAGTTGGAATGGTGTAATTCGCACTGATACGCGTTTGCCAAAAGGAGAATAAGATAGCAATAGATAATACGAATAATGCCGCTAACCAAGCTATTTGATATACCAAAAACAGTAAAAATGGAAGCGCAAGTAACGTATTTTCTACCCAACGAATACGATGATAATCCTGTTTTTTAAAGATAAGTTGGAGTCGCTCCGTGCGTTCTTTGGTAGCAGTGGATTGTAATATATATGCTGCAATACCGCAATAAAGCCATGCCGCCCATTCCACTTGTATGAATAATAATTTTGATAAAAAGATAAACGCTACGCTACTCAACAACAAGCTCAACTTTGGATATACCCCCCAAGCCATTAGGCGTCGTTCGAGCCTGCGGTAGGATAAGGTGAAATAGTAGCGCAATGGGTTCATTGAGTAGTTGGTAGTAGCTGAGTTGGTAGCTGAATTAACACACAAACATATAGGTTGTATTTCAATGATATAATTGTCAAATTGCGTCATTGTAACGCACGACTGATGTGCGCAATTATGCAATTACACCATTTTACAATTAATGTTAATGTGTCATTTTAGATAGTTAGCAGCCTCGGCTTACAACTTCACCCCTAATCGTCCTACTTGCACTTTTTCGCCGTCGCTGATGCGGTAAAAATACAGTCCTGCGGCGTAGGTTCTGGTATCGATGATTAATTTTTCGCTCCTTGTTGGATAATTGGCGATTAAACGTCCATTGATGTCGATGATTTCCACATGTAAGTTGCGGCTGCGGAGTTGAGAAAACTGCAAAGTTGCGATTTCGGTGAACGGATTGGGGGCGGTTTGTACGATGACATCTAGCTCGTTGAGTTGCGAAACGGAGGAAACGACGCGCATTTGACAGCTTTCAATAATATCTTTTTGAATCTGTTCGTAGCGTTGATTGATGATTTCATCAATTTGACTGATACAGATGGTATCGCTTTGGAAATTAAGTGCCGTCAAGCGGACGAGCGGTTGCATTTCTGCACTTTTGGGTAGGATTAGATCGTTTAATGTTAGTCCTAAAATGGTGTTACCTGTAGGATCAGCGCGTAGGCTTGGATTGAAGATTTCGGTGTCAACAAGGCTGGTAACGCTAGCGATTTGCATACCAGACATAGCAAATTGAAAAGCGGTTATAGCACTCTGTGGATTGACGATCCCAATATCAACTGTACCTGCTTCCCAATCTACAGCCATGATACCCAGCCCTGCACGTTCATCAGAATTAAAAATACCACTTGGGAAATTGCAGTGTTCGTGAATGGCTCCACCATCGTGGATGTGTCCTTCGCTAAATCGCAAACAGTCATTAAGCAATGCAGCATCGTAAACGGATAACTGGTCATCGGCATTTAAATCGTAGCAGGGAGTTGCCACTTCGCCTTCCATTATCCAATCGAAATAGGTTTCCACATCTCCGATGTCTTGCACGTTATTTTTATCTAAATCGCCACTTAATGCCGTACCTCCACACACGCCTTCACAATCAAAGGTTGCATCACCCAATACGGTGCCATTACAATCTTGGTAAGGTTCACATTCTTGTAGTTGCTGGATCCGGGGCGTTTCATTTTCCCATTCTAAATTAAAGCAAACCTGCGCCCAATTATTATCAATGTTCTTCTCTACACGTCTGGTTAAATCAGGGCTATTGTCCCAATTGACGCGGGTTACAAACGTATATTCACCCGCTGGTAAATCCGTAATATCAATCCATTGGCAGTCTAATTCTGAACTATAAATATCTTCACAACCCGCAGAAATTCCCATGTAATCGCAACTATAAGTAAAGTCTCCACCGCCAGCACATTCCAAATCTAAGACACAAAAACCGTTTTTAAAACTAGCAGGTAACTGTCGCCCTTGGTCATCGAATAAAACATATTCGGCATAGCCTTCATAATGAAAATGCTGATGACAATTATCAAAAGAAAACTGTCCCGTATTTTCGGTTTCTGCGCCAATAATATAATCCAGTTCACCTATGTTTTCGATACGCGTATCAAAACGCAGCACATTTCTCAATCCGTAACCCGTCAGACAACCTTCACTAATCAAACAACCATCTGAATTATCTACCACGTCTAAGCGTAATGTATTGCGGAGTACATCTTCCCTGATAATTAGATCGGCAGCATTGGGGCATTCTGGATCGCCTTGTGGAATACACGAACCATCGTTAATTTCAGCCAGTGGGTTATAATTACAAGAGTTGGGATCGGTACAGCCTACGAGTTTGCCTTCGTAAGTAATACTAAATGGAATGCTATTCATCGCACAACTATTCTCGGTTTGCCCTACTCGGATTTGATAGGTTTGTCCGCCGCGAAATAAGCCTGAAATAACTGCATTTTCACCACAACCACCGAAATTATCATCGTAATAATCAGCTCCTTCGTGGTCATCATTAATCGCATTGGTATTACAGGTGCCATATATATATAGTCGAGTATCACAAGTAGCGTCACAAGTAGAAATGCTAAAACGTCCCGAAGAATCTGGGGTGAAAACATACCAGGTTTCAGGTTGAGGTGCAATAAAGCTTCCTTCGGTTATTTCGATAGCAGTATTACAAGTTTGACCACTCGTACAATTAAATTCTACGACTTCTTCTGCACCAAACTCACCTCCAGATCCGACTGATTCACCATTCAACGAAATCCGATAGTAGCCAGGAGGAAATAACCCATCGCCAAATCCATCCCGCATAATGAACTGCATACATTCATCACTGGGAATACAAATTTCTGTTTTGTAGATGGTGTTATTTTGTAAGTCATCGGGATTAGTCAGGTAGGTTGTTCCACTACTCCCGATAAGATCCCAACTACTTTCGAAGCCGTAATCGTCCGTTAGTATTTCAAGAGAGACGATAGATTGGGTGCTGTCACATTCGGTTTGAGCAAATACCTCAAAGAATGTAAATAGTAGTAATACTAGAAATAAACGGCTCATGGCGGAGATTTTAATTGTCAGCTAGGGCACGCCGAGATAATTGGATAATGTAAAATTTAAAATGTAAAACACAAAATGTAAAAGTGAGCGCGACATTCACTTTCAACATAATAAGTTTATAATTTTTGAACGCTCCAACTATTTCAGCATTATTGAGGGAGGTGAGAACAAGTTATTTTGAACCACACAAAGGTAAGTGAAATTAAAGCACTGCTTGGGCGCAGGCATGACAATTATTAAAATTTAGGTAAAATAAATAATTGTAATATTAACAATTTTAGGAATAGTTTTTGCAGCGCTATTGTGTTTGATAGTTTTTAAAAGTGCTTTAGCATAATGATTTGATTATCAAGATATTATACTTCCTGTAAATATTATACTCCCGCTGAACAGAATTTGTTATCCCTCACCTCTGTTTTACTCCCTGCACTATTTTACACTTGTAAGTAGATTTACAAAATGGTTTAATTGTTAAATGTTGATAAATCGTTCATGGTGAGCGATTTAGATGCACTTAAAAGGCAATTAAGGCATTGGAAAGTCTGTAAATCTGCTGATCGAAATCTGTAAATGTATCACTTTCACAGATAAGAATATCTGTGCGCCAATCACTAACAATATGAACAGTACCCTCTACCAATCTACTTTTGCTCACCGTTGGTTTTTACTAACGTTATTGCTTGCTGTGCTTTATCTCATTCCTACTAATTTATCGGCGCAGCAAGATCCGATGTTTACCAAATATATGTTTAATAGCCTAACCTTTAATCCCGCTTATGCAGGAAGTACAGGTTTTTTATCAGGCAACTTGCTTTATCGCGAGCAGTGGGCAGGTTGGGGAAATCGTTCGAGCGGCAACGAAGCAGGTGGCGTAGATAATGGTGCGCCCTTGACTCAGACTTTGACTTTACATTCTCCTTGGAAAAAACGGGTTGGATTAGGTTTGAGTATTGTCAATGATGTGATTGGTGCGCGCAACACAACGGGCGCCAATTTGAGTTATGCGTATCGCATTAGTTTTGGACGAGGAAAATTAGCATTGGGTGTACAAGGTGGTGCGATGTACTGGCGGGCAGATTGGACAAAACTAAGTGAACGAGATCCCGCAGATCCCGTTTTTCAACAAATGCCGACCGAGTGGATACCTAATTTTGGTGCAGGTATTTATTATAATTCAGACTTTTTCTATCTCGGTGTTTCGGTTCCGAGCTTATTGACTTACGAATTACCCGTTTTGGGTACGCGCGATCAGCCGACCAACACATTTGCGCAAACTCAGCGTCACTATTACTTTACGATGGGTGGCGCGATTCCACTGACTGGGCCCAATTTGATGTTTAAACCTTCACTGCTGATCAAAAGCGTTGGATTATTACAAGACTTTACGGGTGATGGCACTTCCATTACGACGACGGGCGCACCGCTGGAATTTGACATTGACCTATCACTCTTTTTCTACGAAACCCTATGGGTAGGTGCATCTTTCCGCTCTGCTTTGGAGCAATTTTTTGGTAATAAAAGCTCCTACGATTCGGCAGATGTTTGGGTAGCTTACTATTTAGATAATGGCTTACGCATCGGCGCTGCCTACGACTATACCCTCACCGATATTCAAACTTATTCCAATGGTTCTTTTGAACTCATGATCGGCTACGAATTTGATTATGATATTAAAAGAGTGAATACGCCGCGTTATTTTTAAGTTAGTAGTTTTGGAGTTTGTAATTGTAGTTGCTTTTGGTTCTTAATTATTTGATTAATTTTACGAATCAGAAACGGTAAGAAAGTGGATTGTAAAGAATGATTAAAAGTGGTTGATTTAATTGATTTCACTACACTCAAACGACTTTCAAACCACCTTCAAACAACTTTTACACTATTTCAAACAACTTTTTTTAATGGCAAAAGAGGTAAAAATCCAATGCCCCAAATGCAGTTGGGAACCAGATGGTAAGCCCTACTGGCAATGCGACTGCGGACACGCTTGGGATACTTTTCAAACTGCGGGGCGTTGTCCCGCCTGTTCTAAACAACACAAAGTGACACAGTGCATCCAACACGCTGGCGGCTGTGATCAACTATCTCCACATTTGGATTGGTATGATGGTTTGGACGAATGGGTGAAGGAGGAAGTAGAATCAGTGAAGGTGGTGGAAACTGTAGATGGCTAAAAAATAACGTTCTTTGACAAATCTCCCCGAATCAAGTTCGGGGCAAGCTGTGTCAGATATAAAATTGTTCGAGTAAGCGACCGCAGGGTAGCGTTGAGAAAATTTTTAGCTGACTCATTCACAGCTTGCTCCGAAGCATTTCGGAGGGATTTATCAAAGAACCAAAAATAAAAACAAACTATGAAAAAACGCGCATTCATTATTGAAGACGAACCGGCTGGCTACAATAACCTAAAAAATATGCTCGAAATTTACTGCGAGGATATGGAGGTCATTGGTCACGCGAGTACGATTGAGGAAGCGAAATTCTTATTGGCGCAACCAGGTTTGCAGCCCGATGTCGCTTTCCTAGATATTAACTTACCTGATGGCTTGGTTTTTCAGCTACTGGACAGCCTCAAAGACATCAACTTTCAACTCATTTTTGTAACGGCTTATAACAAATATGCACTCCGTGCTTGTGAATATAGCCTGATGGGATATTTGACAAAACCCCTCGATCCCGACAAATTAGTGCGGGCGGTAAATAATTTGGAACGCAACAAAGCAGTCGATCAAGGAGAAAAGTTGGAGGTATTTAAAAGTCATTATTTTGACCAACCTAATGCGTTTCGTAAAATGATTTTCCCGACTTCTGAAGGAGAGCATTTTGTCAATATTGCGGATATTATTTATTTGGAAGCGAGTGACAATTGTACCTTCTTTCACTTAGAAGGTGGGGATCGTTTCTTGGTAACGAAAACCATTAAAACATACGAAGATCTGCTGACGCCTTATAATTTTTACCGTATCCACAAAGGACACATGGTGAATTTGAATTATATTTCACGTTATATTAATGGCGAAGGTGGTGCAGTCATTCTAGCAACTG
>JBGCES010000124.1:0-6821 GCA_045106545.1 Saprospiraceae bacterium | reverse complement strand
TAGCGAGTGCTTTAGCTAACTCTGTTTTACCAACACCTGTCGGTCCAAGAAAAATAAACGAACCAATAGGCTTGCTTGGATCCTTAAGCCCTACCCTATTTCGCTGAATGGCTTTGGTTATCTTTACAATTGCATCCTCTTGTCCGATGACCATTTTCTTAAGATCATCACCCATATGCACAAGCTTATTGCTTTCACTTTGGGCGACTCGACTAACTGGGATTCCAGTCATCATTGCGATTACTTCCGCAATATTTTCTTCCTGAACAGGGTATCGCTTCGACTTGGCTTCTTCTTCCCAGTCTGCTTTTGCCTGCTCTAGCTTTCTTATTAATTTCGACTCACTATCTCTAAGATCAGCAGCTTTCTCATATTGTTGATTTTTTACTGCTTGATTTTTAGATTCTTTAATTTCTTCAATCTTAGATTCTAAATCTTCAATGTACTTAGGAACATGAATATTTTTCAAATGTACGCGCGCACCTACTTCATCCAAAACATCGATCGCTTTATCTGGCAAAAAGCGGTCACTGATATAGCGATCACTTAACTGCACACAAGCTTTGATAGCATCATCGGAGTAGTTCACGTGGTGAAACTCTTCGTATTTAGATTTGATATTTTCCAAGATGTGAACCGCTTCTTCGGGAGAAGGTGGATCGACAATTACTTTTTGGAAACGTCGGTCTAATGCACCATCTTTTTCGATGTGTTGACGGTATTCATCCAAAGTAGAAGCTCCGATACATTGCAACTCACCGCGTGCTAAAGCGGGTTTGAAAATATTGGAAGCATCCAATGAACCTGTCGCGCCACCGGCACCAACGATCGTATGAATTTCATCAATAAACAAGATCACATCACGTGATTTTTCTAACTCGTTCATGATCGCTTTCATGCGCTCTTCAAACTGACCGCGATATTTAGTACCCGCTACCAAAGCAGCTAAGTCTAACATGACGATGCGTTTGTTAAATAAGGTGCGTGAAACACGTTTTTGCATGATTCGTAATGCCAATCCTTCGACGATTGCAGTTTTACCTACACCAGGCTCACCGATTAAGATTGGATTATTTTTCTTACGACGACTGAGGATTTGCGAAACACGCTCGATTTCAGTTTCTCGTCCAATGATAGGATCAAGTTTACCTTCTTCAGCTAGCTTAGTCACATCACGTCCAAAGTTATCTAGTACAGGCGTTCGAGATTTACTTCCTCCTTTAGCTCCGCCACGCTGTTGATAACCACTACCGCCACGCTGACCACCTTCGTCTTCATCAAATGGTTCGTCTGATTCGGGACCAGAGTATAAATTTGGATTACTCAAGTCGTTAAATTTATGATCTTCTTTCACGTATTCTAATTCTGCTTTATAAATGTCGTAATCTACATCAAATTGTTGTAGAACACGGGAAGCTTTGTTATTGCGATGTTTGAGTAAAGAAAGAATCAAATGTTCAGGCGCAATTTCTTTACTCTTCGCCATCTTAGCTTCCAAAAATGTTACTTTTAATACTTTTTCGGCTTGCCGATTTAAAGGCAAATTGCCGACATTCAGGCTGGCACTCGGTACGCCAATTCCTTGAATAGATTCTTCCAACGTTTCTTGCAAATCGTCAGCATCAATGTCCAGGGAATCAAAAACGCGAATCGCCAAACTGTCTTTTTCCTGCATTACGCCTAATAACAGGTGTTCTACGCCGATGAAGTCATGTCCCAAACGCACCGCAACATCGCGGCTTTTGGAAAGTACTTCTTTGACTTTAGGTGAAAATCGTCGATTCATATTTTTATTTTGGTTCTTTGTCAAATTCCGTGAATAAGTCAGTAAGAATGTTCTCATCGCTACCCTACGGTCGCTGTTTCAAGTCATTTTGTTTCTAACCACGAAATTTTTCAAGGAACGATTTTTTATCACCAATTATCTTGTATTAGATAAAGATAATTAGTTGAGTAACAATGAAATAATGAATTCATCATTACGAAGCATTTTTCTCACTAGGAAGTGCTTTTTTGTTTTACACTATTATTAACAATCGAATCTGAAAATAGATGATTAAAAATAGGTTAAAAAAATTAGCATTTATTTTTGAAAATCTTTTTGATTAAAATAGCTGCCTAATACACTTAAATCAATCTTTAAACAATTATAGGATTAATTTATTGATTTCACAAAAGTTCGTAAATTTTAGTTATTAAAAACTTAAATATTGAAAATATACCTTTCTAAAAACTATTTACTTACAAAATGATCCAAGTGAAAAATTGCATACATTCCTCTTAAATTGGAACATAATCAGAAATGCAAGCATAAAAATAGTGCCACTTCACTAAGTAAATTTAGATTTTATTGATAATATCAGTACCTTTTATCTGGCAAATGCTGTTGAATCTTCAATAAATAACTACTACTCAAAACAATCTATTTAGAATATGTTTATTACTACTTAGCATTTTTTGAATAAAAGTTTTTACTCCTCCAGTAACACCCATGATCTAAGGTTTGAATAGGACAACTATTTTATTAGTCTATTTTCATTATTCTTTGCATTAAAACAAGAAACAGTTATAAAATATTAATAATCAATACTTTACATCTTTATTAAGTAAAAATTTGTAGAATACTCGCAACTATTTTTTTTAAAAATTTATTAGCTTTAGTCGGCTATAATTGCTACTTTTGCATTATTATAATAGGTAAAGCATATTTAAATATTTATGAAATATTCCGTAGATAAACAAGAACACTACACCGTGTTTGCTGTACAAGAAGATAACCTAAATTCTTTGCTCGCACCCGAGTTAAAATCGAAATTTGTTATTCAAAGTAATGAAGGTGTAGAAAATTTAATTCTTGACTTATCGGCAGTTAAATTTGTTGATTCGTCAGGTTTGAGTGCCATTCTGACAGCCAATCGGTTGTGGAAGAATATTGGCTCGTTTGTGTTAACAGGCGTTGCTCACCCCGCTGTAAAAAAACTAATTGAAATCTCCAGATTGGATAGTGTTTTAACCGTTATCCCTACTGTAGAAGAATCTAAAGATTACGTTATGATGGAAGTATTAGAACGTGAAATCAATGGCGAAGGAGAAGAATAAATAGTTATACTGTTTATTTTATTTATCGCATCAATCACCTTACATTTCGTCTTACAATAGAAGAATTTTCACTAAAACCCGTTAGGTATTTCTGCTTAACGGGTTTTGTTATTTGCAAAACACTCAACACGTCTATTTATTTTAATATGAAAGCAGCTTCCATAAAAGAGATTCGCCAAGGAATGGCTCATCTATCTCAGAAAGAGCTCGTCAATTTGATAGTAAAATTAGGCGTTTTTAAGAAAGAAAATAAAGAATTACTCACCTACTTGCTGTTCGAAGCAGAAGACGAGGATGCTTATATTAGAAGTATTAAAAGTGAAATGGACGAGCAGTTTGCAGCAGTGAATCGGCGTAGTTACTATACGATAAAAAAAGAGATGCGCAAGATTTTACGTAGCATCAAAAAACATATCCGTTACTCCAAAAAAACGGCTACTGAGGTCGAACTACTATTATATTTCTGTTTGAAAATGAAAGAATTCTCTCCGTCTATTCGTCGCAGTACCGTGCTAATGAATATTTTCAATAAACAGACCGAAATGATCGAAAAGCGCATTCCTAAACTGCACGAAGACTTACAGTTTGATTTTCAAGAAACACTGACCTCACTTAGGGACTAAGAGCGTGTACGACTTTACAACAATACCTTTTATATTTTACATTGAATTAATATTACCTACCTACTTTTGTCCACAAACCCGCTTTAGAAGAAAGCACTACAGCCATCGGTTCACCCTGTAAATAGACTTCACCACGCAAATCTTTTGTACATGACAAAAGCTACTTCATCCATTCACATATTATTAGTGGATGACGAACCTGATATTTTGGAATTCTTAGCCTATGGGCTTAACAAAGAAGGTTATCAAATCACAACTGCCGCTAATGGATACGAAGCACTGGATCGTGCTCGTGAGTCCACACCTGATCTGATCGTATTGGACTTGATGATGCCAAAACTAGACGGTATTAGTACTTATAAAAAATTACGTCAAATACCTGACTTTCAAAATGTTATCATTACTTTTCTAACTGCAAAAGACGAAGCAGAGGTTAAAAAATTAACCCTGAAATATGGTGTTAACAGTTACATTTTGAAACCTATTCGACCTGCTACTTTCTTTCTACGAATCAAAAATTTGTTAATCGAGGGTGGAAAAATTGATACGCCCACCGTTCGACAACTCAATATTTCTAATCATATTTCCCTCAATCGACTGACGAATGAATTTGTCGGACATCACCGCAACTATCGCCTCGCCAAACGTGAATTTGAGGCATTGTGGTTACTCGCGAATAAACCTGGACAAATTTTCACCGCCGAAGAAATTCGCCGCCATGTTTATGATAAGTCTGTGACAGACGAAGTAGAAGTAGCGGGTATGATGAAATGGCTACACCAGAAAATCGGTGGAGATTACATTAAAACAGTAGCGGAGTTGGGCTATAAATTTGAATGTTGATTAGTGATATAAATTTGTTGAACTGTATAAAATTTTAACTGTATCAGTAGCTCTTTGACTACGAAAAGAACAAATAATGTGAGTAGTTAAACGATTAAATCAGCCTTAGTACTGATAGATTTAATCCCTTCTAAAAACTAACTTTACTTCTGGCAGATAATACTGCTCTGCTTCCGCTAAATGTGATCTCCACAACTCGTTTCCATCTCCTTCCAAAAAATTTTCTTATTCAAAATAAAAAACCGACTTTTGCTCAAAATACGATGCCATGATTAAGAAAAGTCTGTTTATTCTGACTACCATTCTATTTACTATTAACAACCAACTTTGGGCACAAGCCGATGCGCCAGACTTTTTCCGCAGTATTGGAAAAATCTATGTCGTAGTTGCCGTCATTGTTGCCATTTTTATTGGAATCGTATGCTTTTTGATCTACTTAGATCGTAAACTAACCAATTTAGAGCACCAAATTCTTGACAATGAGTAAGAAAAAAAATGCTGAACCTAACTTTTTAGAAAGTGTTCAGGCCTACTTCAAGCAAGCAGCACCACATACAGGCTTGCACGAAGGACTATTGACTCAGATCGAGTCTTGTAACGCCATTATTCAAATGAATTTCCCCATTAGAATTGGGGATGAATACAAGGTAATCGAGGCTTATCGCGTACAGCACTCTCACCACCGCACGCCTACTAAGGGAGGTATTCGTTACAGTAATCACGTAAATCGAGAAGAAGTAATGGCATTAGCGACGCTGATGACTTACAAATGTGCGATCGTTGATGTGCCATTCGGTGGTGCGAAAGGAGGAGTAAAAATTAGCCCGTGGGAGTACGACGAAGAAGTATTAGAAAGAATTACTCGTCGCTACACGACCGAGTTAGTTCGTCGCAATGCGATTGGTCCAGCAATTGATGTGCCTGCGCCCGATTACGGAACAGGTGCACGCGAAATGGCTTGGATTTACGATACCTACCGTGCATTTAAAGGAGAGGAGATTGATGCAGCTGGCTGTGTAACTGGTAAGCCAGAATCACTCAATGGAATTAAAGGAAGAACAGAAGCTACTGGACGTGGTGTGTTTTATGGTATTCGGGAAGCTTGTTCTTTTGGAGAAGATATGAAGGAATTAGGTCTGAAGCAAGGGATCAAGGGTAAAACCATGGTAGTACAAGGGCTTGGTAATGTGGGTTCTTTCACTGCAAAAATATCACAGGATGAAGGAGGTGCGATTATAGTTGGAGTAGCCGAGGTAGAAGGTGCAATCTACGACTCAAATGGTATTGACATCCATAAGTTATTAGAGTATCGTGCTAAAACCGGTTCGATTCTAGACTATCCAGGTGCTACTAATTTTGGTAAAGACCAACGGGAAGATGTCATGGAATTTGAATGTGATATTCTAGTTCCAGCGGCATTGGAAAATCAAATTACTGTAGATAATGCCCACAAAGTAAAAGCAAAAATTATCGCAGAAGCTGCAAATGGACCTGTTACATCGGGAGCCGCAGCAATTTTAAGTAAGCGAGGCATTATGGTGTTACCTGATTTATACTTAAATGCAGGTGGGGTAACCGTTTCCTACTTTGAGTGGTTAAAGAATCTTTCTCATATGCGTTTTGGGCGGATGGAGAAACGATACAATCAAAATACTTACAATAACCTAATCAGCCTAGTTGAATCTATGACTGGTAAAAAGGTAGGAGAACGAGATCGCAACATGATCGCTAGAGGTGCGGACGAAATCGATCTGGTTCGTTCTGGTTTGGAAGAAACCATGATTAATGCGTATCATCAAATCCGTAAAATCAAAATGGAACAAGATGGTGTGGAAAATCTAAGAACGGCAGCATTTGTGAATGCTATTCGAAAAATCGGTAGTGATTATCTTATGCTAGGTATCTTCCCTTAATTGTAATCGATTTACCTTATCGAAAAAAGCTGTGTTGACACTCGTTAGCACAGCTTTTTTTAATAAAAAATAGCCTTCCTACCGAAGTAGAAAGGCTAAGTAAAAAAGGTCTTTAACCTAAAAGGTAACATAAAGATACAAACATTTACTTGAATCAATATTTTATAACCTAATTATTTTCAAAATAACGTTGTTATTACATTGTTATTTCTTGTTTCCTCACCTCTTACACCAGCCACCAATTCAAATTCTAAATATTTTAGTGATCATTTAACACCAAATAATGTTTGGTTAACAAACATTTTTGTAATCTTGCAACTAAAAAAAAAAAGACATTCCACAT
>JBGCES010000123.1:0-7069 GCA_045106545.1 Saprospiraceae bacterium | reverse complement strand
TGACAAACCACCTTTGAAAGCCCATAAGAACCCCAATTCTTTGATTTTATCTAAGAATGCCGCCGTTGCTGCGAAACTGGTACGTTCAATTACGTCACCAATAACTTTACGCAAGTTCTTTTTGGTCAGTAACTCGTTAATATATGGTACACCTTCAGGTGCGTTCTGGTTAAATAGAACACGTCCTGTCGTCGTATCAATTCGCTTCGTCACCATCTCACCGTTCTCATCTTCTGCTTGCGTCCGTACCTGAATTAAAGCATGTAGATCCAATTGCCCTTCGTTGTAGGCGATCATTACCTCTTCGGGAGAATAGAAACGACGACCTTCTCCTACTACTTTACGTTCTGCGGTAGAACGACGTTCTTTAGTAATATAGTAAAGACCAAGTACCATATCCTGAGAAGGAAGGGTAATTGGTGAACCGTTTTGTGGGTTCAACATATTGTGCGCTGACAACATCAGCACCTGTGCTTCCAAAATTGCTGCGTGACTCAACGGTACGTGTACCGCCATTTGATCACCATCAAAATCGGCGTTGAATGCACCACAAACAAGTGGGTGCAGTTGAATCGCTTTACCTTCAATCAAAGTAGGCTGGAATGCCTGAATTGATAAACGGTGTAGCGTTGGTGCACGGTTAAGCAATACAGGGTGTCCTTTCAAGATATTCTCAAGGATTTCCCAAATCACTGGATCTTTGCGATCTACTAATTTCTTCGCAGATTTCACGGTTTTTACCGTACCGCGCTCGATTAGTTTACGAATCACAAACGGTTTGAATAATTCGGCAGCCATTCCTTTAGGAATACCACACTCGTGAATTTTCAAGTTTGGTCCTACTACGATAACAGAACGACCAGAGTAATCTACCCGTTTACCCAATAAGTTCTGACGGAAACGACCTTGCTTACCATTCAGAATATCACACAACGATTTTAACGCACGTCCACCTTCTGCTTTTACAGCATTAGATTTACGAGAGTTATCAAATAAGGAATCTACCGCCTCTTGCAACATCCGCTTCTCATTCCGTAAGATTACCTCAGGTGCTTTAATTTCTAATAAACGCTTCAAACGGTTATTCCGAATGATTACCCGACGATATAAATCGTTCAAATCCGAAGATGCGAAACGACCACCATCCAAAGGTACTAAAGGACGTAATTCGGGTGGAACGACTGGCAAGTATTGAATAACTGCCCATTCTGGACGGTTTTCAATCCGAGTTTGACCTTCGCGGAAAGATTCCACTACGCGCAAACGTTTTAGTGCTTCTGACTTACGTTGTTGCGAAGTCTCGTGCGCTGCTTGGTGACGTAGTGCATAAGACAACTGATCCAAATCTAAACTCATCAATAGATCGCGAACTGCATCCGCGCCCATTTTTGCGATGAATTTTTGTGGATCTTCGTCATCCAATTGCTGATTTTCAGGAGGTAAACTATCCAGTTTTTCAAGATATTCTTCCTCTGTCAGCAAATCCATTTTCATCGATCCACTTTCCTCTAACGCCCCTGCTTGAATGACTACATAACGCTCGTAATAGATAATGCTTTCCAATTTTTTGGAAGACAATCCGAGCATGTAACCAATCTTGTTTGGCAACGATTTAAAGAACCAAATGTGAACTACAGGAACAACCAACTTAATGTGTCCCATCCGCTCACGACGTACTTTTTTCTCTGTTACTTCTACTCCACAGCGATCACAAACGATACCTTTGTAACGAATCCGCTTATATTTTCCACAGTAACATTCGTAGTCTTTCACTGGTCCAAAGATACGTTCACAGAACAGACCATCACGTTCGGGTTTATACGAACGATAGTTAATCGTTTCTGGCTTTAGAACCTCCCCGAAAGAACGCTCTAAAATATCATCGGGCGAAGACAGACTAATCGTAATGCTTTCGAAGTCCTGCTTCTGAATCTGCGCTTTTTGATTTTGAACTGCCATTTATATGATTGTTGAATTGTTGAATTGTTGAAATGTTAATTTCAATAATTACAACAATTTAATTTTTATAAAAATATCACGAAAACAAGTTATTACGATAGAAGATAGACCGTTTATTGTCCATCTTCTACCGTCAACTGTTTCTAATCAAATCGTACATCCAATGCTAATCCACGTAATTCGTGAATCAAAACATTAAATGACTCAGGAATATTTGGATCAGGTAAGTTATCACCTTTTACAATGGCTTCATAAGCCTTTGCACGACCGTTAATATCATCCGATTTGATCGTCAATAATTCTTGTAGAATATTCGATGCACCAAATGCCTCTAGTGCCCATACCTCCATCTCACCAAAACGCTGACCACCAAATTGAGCTTTACCACCCAGTGGTTGTTGTGTAATCAACGAGTATGGTCCGATAGAACGCGCGTGCATCTTATCATCAACCATGTGCGAGAGTTTCAACATGTAAATTACCCCTACTGTCGCTTGCTGGTGGAAGCGGTCACCCGTTTCACCATCATACAAATAGGTTTGACCTAAGTGAGGTAAATGTACTTTGTCAATTTCCTGCTCGATTTCTTTCATCGAAGCTCCGTCAAAGATTGGCGTTCCATATTTCACACCTAGCTTTTCACCAGCCCAACCTAATACAGTTTCGAAAATCTGACCAAGATTCATCCGTGAAGGTACACCCAGTGGGTTCAATACGATATCAACTGGTGTTCCATCCTCAAGGAAAGGCATATCTTCGTTACGTACAATCCGTGATACGATACCTTTATTACCGTGACGACCAGCAAGTTTATCACCTACTTTCAGTTTACGCTTCTTTGCTAAATAAACTTTCGCCAATTTCAATACCCCTGCTGGAAGTTCATCACCAATACTGATGTTGAATTTCTCCCGCTTGTATTTACCAATCTCTTCATTAGACTTGATACTGTAATTGTGTAACAAACGAGCAATTAAGGTATTCATACCTTTATCATCTGTCCAACCACTGTAATCAACCGTAGAGTAATCGATTTCACGTAATAAATCCTGAGTAAATTTTGTACCTTTTGGAATTAACATTTCCGAATAGATACTCTTCACACCCTGTGATACCTTGTCTTTAACAATCACGAGTAGTTTATCGATCAAGATCGTTTTCAACTCGTTCATCGCAATCGCGTGTCCTTCATCTAGTTTCAACAACGCATCTTTTTCCTGCGTTTTTTGAACTTTATCTTTCTTCGCCCGCGCGAACAATTGCTTACCAATGATGATACCTTTAGTAGATGGTGGTGCTTTCATCGAAGCATCTTTTACATCACCGGCTTTATCACCAAAAATAGCACGCAAAAGTTTTTCTTCTGGTGTCGGATCAGATTCCCCTTTTGGTGTAATCTTACCAATCAGAATATCACCTTCTTTAATCCAAGCACCTACACGTATAATACCGTTTTCATCCAAATCCTTAGTCGCTTCTTCTGAAACGTTAGGAATGTCATTCGTCAATTCTTCTTCACCTAATTTGGTATCGCGTACATCTAATTCGAAGTGCTCAATATGCAAAGAAGTAAAGATGTCTTCGCGAACTACGCGCTCAGAAAGTACAATCGCATCCTCAAAGTTGTACCCTTTCCATGGCATAAATGCCACTTTCAGGTTTTGACCGAGAGCCAATTCTCCTTTCTCCGTTGCGTAACCATCACAAAGAATCTGTCCTTTTTTTACGCGCTGACCGCGACGTACAATAGGTTTCAAGTTGATACAAGTTCCTTGGTTTGTCCGACGGAATTTGATCAATTTATATGCCTTACGGTTGTCCTCAAAAGAAACCAATTGGTCTTCATCAGTACGATCATAACGAATTACAACTTCGTTCGCATCAACATATTCTACAATACCACTACCTTCTGCGTTGATTAACATCCGCGAATCCCGTGCTACTTTTCCTTCCAAGCCTGTACCAACGATTGGTGAGCTAGGACGGATTAATGGCACTGCTTGACGCTGCATGTTCGAGCCCATCAAGGCACGGTTTGCATCATCATTTTCTAAGAAAGGAATCATCGAAGCAGAAACACCAACAATCTGGTTAGGTGCAACGTCAATATATTCGATTTCTTCAGGTGTCAAAACAGGGAAATCACCATGTTCTCGACATTTAACCCGATCATCGATGAAAGCTCCTGTTTCATAGTCAATTTCGGCATTTGCTTGAGCGATTTTAGCAAAATCCTCTCCTTCCGCAGATAAATACTGCGCGGGATTATCTAGATCTACTTTAGAATCTTTTACCGCGCGATAAGGCGTTTCCAAGAATCCCATTTTATTCACTTTCGCGTGAATACAAAGAGTAGAAATCAAACCAATGTTTGGTCCCTCCGGTGTTTCAATCGTACATAACCGACCGTAGTGAGAATAGTGAACATCCCGTACCTCAAAACCTGCACGTTCCCGTGATAAACCACCAGGTCCAAGTGCCGAAATACGCCGTTTGTGCGTAATTTCAGATAGTGGGTTGGTTTGGTCTAGGAACTGAGATAGCTGACTCGTACCGAAGAAAGAGTTGATAACGGAAGATAAGGTACGCGCATTAATCAAGTCAATTGGCGTAAATACCTCGTTGTCACGTACATTCATCCGCTCGCGAATCGTTCGCGCCATCCGCGCTAGACCAACACCGAATTGAGCGTACAATTGCTCCCCTACCGTACGAATACGCCGGTTACTCAAGTGATCAATATCATCAATCTCAGCTTGTTGGTTCATCAATGAAACCAAATAAGTAACGATCTCAATAATGTCTTCTTTAGTTAAAACTAAAACATCACTTGATATGTCCCTTTTTAGTTTACGATTGATTTTGTAACGTCCAACTTCCCCAAGGTTATAGCGCTTATCAGAGAAAAACAACTTATCAATGATACCACGAGCAGTCTCGTCATCTGGTGGATCAGTACCACGGAGTTGTCGGTAAATATATTGTACCGCTTCCATTTCAGAACTAGAAGGGTCTTTCTGTAGTGTATTGTAAATAATCGAGTAATCCTGCTGAATATCATCTTTTTGTAAGATGATGGTTTCTGCTTCTGCCTCGGCAATCATTGCAATATTATCCGCATCCAATACAATATCACGTTCCAAAATAATTTCGTTACGCTCAATCGTTACTACCTCACCTGTATCTTCATCTACAAAATCCTCTACCCAACTCTTTAATACCCGCGCCGCTAATTTACGACCGATGTAGTTTTCTAAATTATCTGCATCAGCTGGTACTTCGTCGGCTAAATCAAATAAATCTAAAATTGCTTTATCCGTATCGTAACCGATAGCACGTAATAATGTGGTTACTGGGAATTTTTTCTTACGATCGATGTATGCATACATCACCGTATTAATATCCGTAGCAAATTCCATCCAAGCACCCTTGAAAGGAATTACCCGAGCTGAATAAATTTTACTACCATTCGGGTGGAAAGATTGACCAAAGAATACTCCTGGAGAGCGATGTAACTGTGAAACGATAACTCGTTCTGCACCATTCACTACAAATGTACCCTTAGGAGTCATATATGGAATATTCCCTAAAAATACATCCTGCACGATTGTCTGGAAATCAACGTGTTCTTCGTCGTTACAAGACAATCGTAACTTTGCTTTTAATGGAACACTGTAGGTCAAACCACGCTGCATACATTCGGGGATAGTATAACGCGGTGGATCGATGAAGTAATCCAAAAACTCCAATACAAAAATGTTCCGAGCATCGGTGATCGGAAAGTTTTCCTGAAATACACGAAATAAACCTTCATTCCCCCGATTTTCGGGAGTGGTTTCTAATTGAAAAAACTCTTGAAAGGACTTCAATTGGATTTCCAATAAATCAGGGTATTGAGAGGAGAGCTTAATTTTCCCGAAATTGATGCGCATCTCTTCGGGAGACTTAACGTTAACGTTTGCTGTCATTATGATACCTTGTTTATAATGCTGTATCCTTTTCGATGATTGAATAGATTAATGATTGGATGATTGAATACGATAATTTTATTCATCATTTCATTAATTCTTTCATTCATTGACGAGATACTAAATTTTAATACTCACGCCCTTTGGCGATTCTTTATATCGACGTTTAAATAAATTACCTAAAAGATCTTATCAACTAAATTTTTCTATTCGGTAACTATTCAACGATAATTGTATATGCTATTTATAAAATAGCTTTTTTAAAGGTTTTTGTGGAAAACTTGACTATTTTAAAGAATTCAAATATCTTTGACCCAAGAATTCCATTAACCTACCGCTACCTTTATCCTAAAATGTTATCTCACATAGGATATCTTTCATCAACACTTTGGAACGAACTTTGAAATATTATTGCGACTGACTAGCATTTCTCTCCAGTACTTTTCAAAGCTGCCAACTTCCCTTTCTTCTATTTTAACTCAAATGATACAATTGCGCTTTATTACAAAGTAGTATATCATAAAAATTAGTGAGCGCAACTTATCTAAACAACAGAATAACGACTTTAGTTCTTTTAAATAAGAAAATCACTATAAATCATCACTTTCTATATACGACAATAGGCTTAGTAGGTTACAGTACCTTACTAAGCCATAAAAAGCTTAAAGCATTTATTCTTAAACAAAGCGTTTTTTTTTATCCGCATAAAAGCTTTCAGGTCAAAAAAAGATTACAAAAGAAGAAGGCATAAAAAATATTTATTCGTACCGACTTTCGTAAAACAGTTTCAGTGTTCCTGACCTAATTAAAAAAATATAAGCCCGAAACACTGAAACGAAGAACATCAATTAGAAATTGTAATTATTTCTAAATAACGTCTGAGTGGTAAGTTGAAATTACTTAACCTCAACCTGAGCACCAACACCTTCCAAAGCAGCTTTGATAGACTCAGCCTCTTCTTTAGATACTTTCTCCTTGATTGGAGCAGGTGCACCGTCCACCATTCCTTTAGCATCTTTCAATCCGATGCCTAAAAGCGTTTTTACTTCTTTTACAACTTTCAACTTAGCTGCACCAGCAGAAGTTAAAATTACGTCGAATTCAGTTTGCGCAGCCGCAGCTTCGCCTTCACCACCGCCACC
>JBGCES010000122.1:0-6316 GCA_045106545.1 Saprospiraceae bacterium | reverse complement strand
AAAAATAATTGTTTATGCTATTCTGTATTGCATTTCCTTTTAAATCGGAAGCAGAAATAAACTAGTGAAAGAAAAATATTGATATCTAAGAAAATTAAGCTTTAGCACCTTCTTCAAATAACTCTGATCTTAAAAAATGAATCATCAAGCAAATAAATTGAGCCATTAATCAATATAATTATTCAAAATATGTAAAAAGCTAACCTAATCTATTTAAATAAGTTAAACGATTAACCATTAAGTAACGGTCAAATAATAACTTCCGCATCTAGCTTATGTTCTTTTGCCCTAATACTGCGTTAAAAAGCCTCGCCATAGCAAGCTATGTCTACGTTTTTTGCCTCCGAAATACTTCGGAGCAGGCATTGTCTTAGAACAAAATAACTATTTCTAAATGACGGACTTATTTTTTGGCCGTTACTAAGAGGATAATTAACAAAATTAATACATTTGAAATATTGATATTTTAAATCAAAAGTAAATTAGCTTATTTAATGCACCTTGCATTTAATAATCGGTTCGCTTCATTACGTCTATCCAATGTAAAATTTAATGTTGGGAGCGCATTTTTAAGTACACAATTTTTTAACTCACTACATCTTAAAAAAAGAAATTTGCTGTAAGTGTTAACAAATACCAGTGATTATTCGTCTTACCAATGCAGAAATAAAAAACGCTAAAATTGTAAATTTTAAGTGTAACGTCTATTTTTTCGGCAATATGTACATATATCCACACTGCTAAAACTATCTATAAATATGAAAAATTGTCTTGTTCTCTTATTTTTCTTCGCCACTTTGCCTATGGCACTCGCTCAGTTACAATTTAACCCTAAAATTGGTTGGAATAAATTTAAGTATAAACCAGCGGATGAAAGCACTTTAACCTCAACCAAAGAACGAGGTTACCAATTGGGGGCAGATATTCGGATTGGTGGTATCACTTATTTACAAACGGGGGTACATTTTACGGTTTTAAGTAATCGATTTCGTTCTATTTTAATTGACGTAAATGAAGTTGAAAAGACTCAGCTTCGTGCCGTCAGAGTTCCATTGAGTATTGGACGGTCTTTTTTAGATGTAGAAGTTTTTCAATTACATAGTCGCATCGGTGGGGTGTTGCATCTACCTTTAGCAGCAGGAGAAGGAACGCTAATGATTGATGATTATGAAGAGCTGAATTTTGCTGCTACCGTAGCCTTAGGAATCGAAGTTTCACGCCTAACTTTTGATATTCAGTTTGAACACGCAGTGACAGATTTCTTAATTACTGATCCCAACTCAAAGTATCATTTGTGGACTTTTTCTTTGGGGTATTTATTTTGAGCAAGCAATAAAAAAAGGCTAATCACTTTCACAAGTGACTAGCCTTTTTATTACAAATTGTTAAATTTAAACCAGTAATTTGATTCGTTTAACAATTAAGAGTTGATTATCCTTGAACACCTAGAGAGTTCAAAGTTTCTATATTCAAGTTACCTAAAGGCAAACCATTATCAGTTTGGTATTGCTTCATTGCAGCTTGAGTTTTGATACCCAAAACACCATCGATAGGACCTGGATCGTAACCTTTGTCTTTCAATGCACGTTGGATTTGACGTACTTTTGAGCTAGTCGTTTGGTTGGTACAAAGAATCTCTGTCCAGATAGTATAACCACCTTTTTTCACCAAACGCTTCTCTTTTACATCGATGTATTCCGCAGGAATATCAATGGTACGTGTTGTTTCAGGAGAAACCATAACCCGCTTAGATACATTACGGTATTGAGCATCAACTGGAATCTCTTCCACACGAGCTGGTCGGTCAATCACTTTCTTAGAAACAGTTTTGTACTTAGCAGGAATTGTAACTTCCTCTGTACGAGCAGGAGCGTCCAATACTTGGTACTTTTCTGTACGGTAAACAGCAGGAACCTCCTCGTAACAAGCAACGTAACAGTCTTCTGGATTTTCAGAAAAACAGTTCGGGTATTTTTTCTTTTTTACCCACTGGCCACGTGCTTCAGAAACAAGTACTTGACGAGTCTCTGTACGGTATTTTGCAGGAATCGTGCGAATGTCAGTTTTAGCTGGCTCTACCATTACTTGCTCCGTTACTGTTTTGAAAGTAGCAGAAATTGTACGGTATTTAGTTGAACCTTCTTTTACTAGAATGCGCTCAGTGTCATTTCTAAATTCTGCAGGAATTGTTTCTAAACGAGTAGAAGCTTCTTTTTTCAAGCGCTTTACGGTAATCGTTTCGAATTGATCCGGAATTTTACACTTAGCGTAACACTTACCGAATTCACTAGTTGGTGGTAAATCTTGAAATGGCTGAGCATCGCCCGTTTGTGCGGATGCATTGAAAACGAATAATGCGAAAGCGATAGTTAATAAGCGATTTAAATTTAAGCCCATAGTTGAGTTTTGAAAATTTATTTGTTAAGAAATTATTTATTTTTTGACTAATGCAACCTTCTGACGCAGGAATTTTGCCTTTGTCACGGGTTCAGAATAGAAATATCAGATAATGGAAAGTAATCCTTGTGTTATTTTAAATAAAAGCTAGAATGATAGATTTGGCTAGATTAGAAATCAATAGTTTAATTTTCAGAAACTTCTAGGTAAGAAAGTCATTATTTAGTATTTCAGCTACGCTGTTAAAATCATTAGTTTCTTGCAAAAATAATTAACGCAAAATAGCTGTTTTTTTTTGGAAAAAACAATAAAAGTGACAGATAAAAAATAAATAGTTGGAGTATAAAATCAGGCACGTGTTACTGAAGCGCATTGTTCGTAGATTTTAATAACTTCACTGGCTTCTTTTACATCGTGGACTCTCAGTATTTTTGCACCTTGCTGCAAAGCTAGTAAATGTAAGGCAGTCGTTCCATTCAAAGCTTGTTCAGCGTCAGTTCCTAACAATTTATAAATCATAGATTTGCGCGATACGCCTGTTAAAATAGGTAAATCTAAGATATTAAAGAGGTGTTGATTAGCAAGTAGTTCGTAATTATGTCTAATCGATTTACCAAAACCATAGCCAACATCTAGTATAATATCTTTGACCTCCAACTCCCGCAGCTTACCTACTTCACGAATAAAAAAGTCTAGTATTTCTTGTATTACATCATCATAATTAGGACGCATTTGCATCGTTTTCGGCGTACCTTGCATGTGCATCAGCACGTAAGGAACATTCAATTCAGCCACAGTCGAATACATTTGATCATCAAACTGACCTGCCGAAATATCATTGATGATACTAGCTCCGGCGGCAATTGCTGCGCGTGCTACCTTTGCATGAACCGTATCAATGGAAATGATGGTCTGCGGAAAATGTTGAATAATCGCTTGGATAACTGGAATAGTGCGTTGAAGTTCTTCGTTGAGCGCAACTACTTCCGCACCAGGACGCGATGACATCCCACCAATATCAATAATCGCCGCACCTTCTAGTAGCATTTTTTCAGCTTGTCGCAAACCGTCATTAACACTATGGTGCTGACCTCCGTCGTAAAACGAATCAGGTGTCACATTCAAGATTCCCATCACAATCGGACTGCTTAAATCAAGCAACTGCCCGCGACAATTGAGCGTAGTTTTTACGTTTAGCATGAAAAAGAATCAGAAGGGAGAAGGTAAATAGTTGGTAGTATTTAAGTTGGAAGTTTGTAGTTGCAAATCATTCACAGTGAACGACTTGCACTAATTTTATTATCAAAAAATACGTAAATCCACTAAAGTAGGTTGACGTATTTATCTTGACAGTGAATTAAGATCTAAATCACTCACTATGAATGCCTTGCCACAATTTGACAATCAGACACTTTTGTCAATCTACTTACTTAGATAAATTAACTAGGTAAAAAAGTTAATGCATAACCCAATCAACGTATTAACTGAATAAACCTATTAACTCGTTTATGCTGCTTTTACTTCGGGCATCTTACATTCCTCGTCGCCCGTTTTACCACAAACCGAACATTCGCCGATTTTTTGCTTCAACATTGGATTATTCGTTGCACAAGTGCCCCGAAACTCCTGTCCCGTAGCGACTTGACGTAAATTAATTAGGACAAAAGAAACGCCGAATACGACGAAAATAATACCTAACATATATAGAAATTCCATGCGTAATATTGATTTTGATGTAGGTTTTTTTTTATTATAATACCTACGTGATTGAGTGATTACTTACACTTTAAGAACAGAGTTGCGCAAAGATAGTTTACTTTTGCGGGAGCGCAGCTATTGCGTTTAGAAATTTGACAATCAAAAGAAATTTAATGAATACTGCACATCACGCTACTGCTACGACTAAAAATCACGCTGCTAAACTCGCCGCTTTTTCTCGCCTGTTAGTCATCATGGACGAACTCCGTGCGCAATGTCCCTGGGATCGCAAGCAAACCATGGAAAGTCTCCGTAATTTGACCATCGAAGAAACCTACGAATTAGCCGACGCCATTCTAAATAACGACATGGAAGAAGTAAAAGAGGAACTTGGAGACATCATGCTCCACCTCGTTTTCTATGCAAAAATTGCCGAAGAAAAAGGTGATTTTGACATCGCCGATTCCATCAATGCGAACTGCGAAAAATTGATTCATCGGCATCCACATATTTATGGCGATGTAAAAGTCAAAGACGAAGCAGAAGTGCAAAAGAATTGGGAACAACTGAAAATGAAAGAGGGCAAAAAGTCCGTACTACAAGGCGTACCACGTTCCTTACCTGCTATGGTGAAAGCCTACCGCATGCAAGAAAAAACGGCACAAGTCGGTTTTGAATGGGACAATGCTGAACAGGTTTGGGATAAAGTAGAGGAGGAAATGGCAGAATTCAAAGAAACGCTCACCAATCAAGAATCGCAAGCCCGCAAAGAAGAAGAATTTGGTGATGTGCTCTTTTCCTTAATCAACTACGCCCGCTTCCAAAACATCGATCCCGAAACCGCCCTCGAACGCATCAATCGCAAGTTTAAATCGCGCTTTGAATACATTGAGGCTAATGCGGATAAGGACTTGGAGGAAATGACGCTGGAAGAGATGGATAAGCTGTGGAATGAGGCGAAGGGGGAGAAGTTGTAGTTGGGGGTTTTTAATTGGTAGTTGCAATGTTGACTTAAGCTAGATATGCACGGGGCAGAGACTCCGCGCGAGCGCGTGTACTTTTATGCCATAAATTTTAGTTATGAATGATAATGATGTGAATACTTTGATATACTTAGAAGTATGTGAAGAGTTACAATTGAGAAGCCCAGGAGCAGGAGGAATAGAGAACGCAGATGGCTTTAGAGTTAGTGAATTTATTACTTATATTTCACAACGACCATCATTACCATTTTCCGTTCGCTATACATTAGTTGAATTAGTAATAGCTTCGATGAATGAGGCTATTGTTAAGAACCTTACTAATGATGAGTTGCATGCAGCATTTGATGAATACATTAAGTCTAAACTGAACGATGAAAGATATTATCCTCATATTCCATATTGGATATCAATAAAATCGCAGGATGAATTTCCAATAGGATTTTTGATAGAAAAATACTCAGAACCTTCTTTAGATGAGGAAACGGATTTTATGTAGTTAATCCAAAGTGAACAGTGTCGTGAAGTGAAAAGTTTTAATATTCTATTGCTGAGTATTCCAAGTCCTACGCTCGCGCGGTGTCTCCGCCCCGTGCGTATTTCTCATTGAAAAATTTGCCCACCCATCTTTATTCTTCCGCTGGTCGATACTTCTTTTTCAGACCATATAAAAAATTGCGCAAAAACTGATCTTCACAATCTCGATATTGATTTTGACTAGGATGTCTAAAAATCGCACTCAATTCATGTTTGCTAATATGCATCCCGACATAATCGTAAGTATTGATAATGTCCGTATCTTTATAATTCAACGCGATTTTTAATTTCCTAAAAATGATATTGTTATTCAATCGCTTTTCTGGTGCGGGTTGTGGACCTGGTCGTTTTCCTCTTTTGTGATTGATAAATCCATTTAGAAAAGAAGCAAATTTGGAATCCGAAATCCGCTGATAATCTGGATGTTCTTCGCGTTTGAGCCAGTTGCTCACCTCCGTTCTAGCTACCACCACCTCAGCTTGTGCGAAGAGATCGATCATTTGCTCGTCATTGAGATCAAAAATATATCTGAGTTGACGTAATACGTAATTATTTTTCATTATTTTTCTTTTGCGAACAAAGGTAGTTTATTTTCACCTTACTCTAACGCCATATTTTTCTATCTCAATCAAATAAGTGGATGCCTTTTACCGCACCCGCTCGCGCGGCGTCTCTGACCCGTGTGAACACTGCCTTATTCCCGC
>JBGCES010000121.1:0-1792 GCA_045106545.1 Saprospiraceae bacterium | reverse complement strand
TGTCGTTGTAGTTGGTGAATTCATCGCAAAAGAGGTAAACTTTTGAGATAGGAGGATTAAATTTTCTAAACTTTGAAAGTTTAGTAAACCTCTTGTACCAACTGCGCAGCGACTGCTTTTGCAAAGTCGGTAAATTTCGTTGAGGCGCAACTTTAAGCAGCTTTTTTAAAATGCTACTCGTCAATGAATTACTCAATAAGAAGTTCGTCAGAGCGGGCACGAACGAGCCAATTTTATTCAAATCATTGATACGCGCAAAGGCTTTAGAACGCAGCGGTACGCCGTTGACTTGTTGATATTGGTATAAAAATTCAGCTTTCATACTCGCCATATCGACATTAGAGGGGCACTCGGAAGTACAGCCTTTACAGGAAATGCACAAGTCCATCACTTCCTTGATTTCGGTATGGTTAAAGCGGTCAGGATTATTAGTTTTAGTGAGCTGGTCACTTGGAGTGACCAGCTCACTAAAACTATCTCCACGCGTCAAAAACTCGCGTAGCACATTCGCTCGCCCGCGCGTAGTGTCGCGTTCGTTGCGGGTCGCTTGGTAGCTGGGGCACATCACGCCGCTACCCGCTAATTTGCGGCAATCGCCCGAACCATTGCATTTTTCTGCCATGCGTAGCAAGCCACCTGCCGAGGAAAAATCCAAAATGGTATCGGGTTCAACGGTCGGCTGTTCGGGTTCATAACGGAGAGAGGTATTCATGGGTTCTGCATCGACAATTTTACCTGGATTGAAGATGTGATAAGGATCCCAAATCGCTTTGATGCGTTGAAAAAGGGCGTAATTTTCTTTACCAACCATCAAGGGAATAAATGCCGCGCGTACTCGTCCATCACCATGTTCGCCACTCAACGAACCTTGATATTTTTTAACCAATTTGGCGGAAGCTTCACTGATTTTATAAAAATCTTCAACGTCCGCCGCTTTTTTCAAATCTAAAATCGGACGTAAGTGAATTTCGCCTGCGCCTGCGTGGGCATAATAGACGGATCGCTGTCCAAAACCGTTCATCATTTCTGCAAAATCATCAATATAATCGGGCAAGTCTTCTAGTGCGACGGCAGTATCTTCAATACATGCCACCGCTTTTTTATCGCCTGGAATATTAGCTAATAAACCGAGTCCCGCCGAGCGCAGTGACCAGACGCCTTTGATATTAGGCGAATGGATTTTGGGGAAAGCGTAACCCAATTTTTTGCTTTGCAAATCAGCAATTAAGGCATCCGCTTTTTGCTCCGCTTCTGCCGCTGTCTTTCCACGCAATTCAATTAATAAAACGCCTTGTGGGTCGCCTTCGATAAAGTAACGGTTTTTACTATATTCGATACTTTCTTTCGTGCAATCTAAAATCACTTTGTCCATTAATTCGCACTTGGCTGGTCGGTGTTGCATCGCAACTTGAGTCGCTTCCATACTTGCGCGGATAGTCGTAAAATGCGGCGCAATCACGACTTCGTACGGATCGGGTAGCGAATCGATATGTAATTTTATTTCAGTTGTAAAAGCTAATGTTCCTTCTGAGCCGCAGAGTAGTTTACAAAAATTAAATTCATCACCGCTTTCGCTAAAAGGCTGATTATCAATTAAATAGTCAACAGCATAACCTGTATTCCTGCGATGGATAGAAGCTTTGGGAAATTCGCGTTTGATATTTTTGCGCGTTTCCTCACGACTTAATTCTTCGTAAATATGTTGGTAAATTTGTCCTTCGAGATCGGTTTGCTTTAGCTTATGTTGAAACGTTTTTTTATCTATATTTTTAAAAACAACCTCCTTTCCGTC
>JBGCES010000120.1:0-3111 GCA_045106545.1 Saprospiraceae bacterium | reverse complement strand
TTAAGATTTAGAATTAGCCCGCCCCGTAGAATTACGGGGACGATTTTTTCTATGTTTTTCAAACAGTACAACAACTTAGCGAAGCGATCTCACAGCTTGCTCCGCAGCATTGCGGAGACCGCAGGAAGTAAATCCTCATTTCTAAATCGTTTAATTAATTATTTCGGCGTGGCTTTTCTGTATTTTTGCTAAAAAGTAATGACTGATTTACAAAATTATCTCCAATCTCATTTTGGTATTCCTAACCAAAAACTCGCCACCGTTGCGTCCTTTTTTAAAACCGAACAACTCGCCAAGGATGAGTTCTTTCTAAAAGCCGGTCAGTATAGTCAACGACTAAGTTTTGTACGCAGCGGCTTGCTGCGATTGTATATTAATACGGAACGTAAAGAAGTGACACAGTGGATAACTACGCCTGATTATTTTGTTACGGATTTGGGGAGTTTATATTTTGAACAACCTGCGCGTTGCAATATTCAAGCATTGACTGATTGTGAATTATATAGCATCCAACGCCAAGATTTTTATAATTTGAATCAGGTCGTTCCCGAATGGGAAAAGTTACAAAAGCTATTCTTAGCAAAATGTTTTATGACACTGGAAGAACGCGTTTTCTCCTTTCTATCCATGACCGCCGAAGAGCGTTTTACGCATTTATTTCAATATCAACCCGAATTATTTAATCTCGTCCCACTCCATTACCTCGCCTCTATGCTCGGTATGACTCCCGAAACTTTAAGTAGAATTCGCAAAAAACTGACTTCTTGATCTAGATCAAGACGGGCATTAGATTTTACGCGCACCTTTGTATCAACGATTAAAAGAAAGATGTTAGATATTCGATATTAGCAGTTAGACAAAACACCTAATTAACTAGTAATCAAATATTTATATAATTTAAACATCTTTAAACTTACTAAATAATCAGATACATCATGCAAGTAAAATTTCTCTCTTTCATCACTTTAAATCTAATGTCCATGTCTTCTATCTTCGCTCAACAACCACTAGAAATTTCAACATCCATTACCATCAATGCTACACCAGAACAGGTATGGGAAGTCTTTAATGACTTCGCAACTTACGAAAGCTGGAATCCATTTTTAACGGAAGTGAGCGGTGAAGTAAAAACGGGAAATACCATTAAAATCAATGCAGGCGGTATGACGTTTAAACCCGAAGTTTTAGTGTGTGAAGAGCGGCAAGAATTGCGCTGGATAGGAAAGCTATTGGTAAAGGGATTATTCGATGGAGAACATCATTTTGTGTTTACTGAAAATGCCGATGGAACAACGACCTTGCAGCACGGCGAGCAATTTACGGGGCTACTTGTTCCTTTGTTTAAAAATAAATTACAGACAGAAACCAAGGATGGTTTTAATAAAATGAATGAAGCGTTAAAACAACGGGTGGAGGACAAACATTCCTGTCTGTCAATCTAGAGCAGATAAACTCAGGTATCGGATAACTTAGACTTATCCGATACCTGAATCATAAACAGACAAGAGTGTCTGTTCTCCATTTTACCACTTAATCCGTTCGCCGTCGCGGAAAAAGCCACCCGTTTCTCCCCCTTTCGGCAAAGTTGCTGCCCAAACGATACCTTTCGCACCTTCTTCAACTGAACGTGGAGCTGCTTGTCCACCCATATCGGTACGTACCCAACCTGGACAAACCGAGTTAACTAGGATTCCTTTCGGTTCCAGTTCCTCCGCAAATTTGATGGTGAGTACATTCAATCCTGCTTTCGTTACGGAATAAGCAGGCGTGCCACCACTCATATCGTAAAGCGATCCAGCCCCGCTACTAATGTTAGTAATCGTGGCGTGTTCTGCCTTTTCTAGCAATGGAACAAAAGCGCGGATGATGTGCCACGGAGCGAGCAAATTCGTAGTGATTGCTTCATGTACGATTTTAAAATCAGCGTTCAGCGCATTTTGCTGGCTATCGTAATGAATCGCAGCATTATTCACTAAAGCATCGATGTGTCCGAACTTTTCGCCGATTGCTTGCGCCGCTTCCTGAATGTTTTCCACACTATTAACATCCAAATGTTGATAATGTACAGTTAGCCCTTCCGCTGCTAATTTTTCAATGGCAGCTTGCCCTTTTTCATCTTTGCGTCCCGTCAGAATAACGGTATAGCCTTGGCTGGCTAATTGGCGAACAGTTTCTAATCCTAGTCCGCGATACGCGCCCGTAACAAGGGCTATTTTTTGATTTGACATTATTTAAAATTCTTTTAGTTGCGCGTAGAGACGTTTGAAAAAGCGTCTAAATGCCACACGTTAGATTTTATACAAGCTCTAAACAATCATTTCTCACAAAAGATTAGCACAAAATTCATCATTCAGCATTCTTCATTCCTCTTTCCTTTGCTACTTTTGTGGCTATGACCGCTACCAATTTTCTAAATCGAAGTATAACTGAATCGCAATCGCAACGCGTAATCACCATTATTGGGCATCTCTTTTTTAGTACTTTTTTATTTGGTTGCATTTGGTACTACCAAGAGCGGCTATTAGCTTTTGATGCAGCGTATTATACGTTTCATCTACTGAATTACGAAGAAGTGTTTGTCAAACATAATCGTTATATCAGCTATTTTACACAAGGTGTAGGACTAGGCGCGATCAAGTCTGGGGCAAGTATGAAAACGGTAATGATGATCTATTCGGGTATGTTTGGCGTGTGGTATTATGCGATATTTTTATTTATCCGTTACGTTTTAAAAAACTATCAGGCTGTGCTGCTGCTGATTTTTAGTTTAGCATTGACCATGCGATATAAACATTATGCGGGGCATACTGAGATTACATTTGCGATAGCAGTAGCTACTTTACTTTTTGCGTGGATGACAGCGCGCCAAGAAAATGTAGCAGAAACGCAAGATAGGAGGTATCTCAAAGATACGTCCTATCTAAACCACCGCTGGTATTATTGGCTTGGTCTGCTGCTGATTTGCGCATGGCTATATGTGATTCACCCAATCATTGTGCTGCCACTGAGTGCTTGGTTTGCGGCAGATATTTTATATCATAATCGTTGGCGCGATTGGCGGAACTGGTTGAGTATTGGCGTGGTGTGGGCGACGTTTGCCATGAAATTTAT
>JBGCES010000012.1:0-1922 GCA_045106545.1 Saprospiraceae bacterium | reverse complement strand
TACAATTGCGATTGATTTTTTTGAAAATTGGCAGGACGGACGCGTTTTTTTTGAAGAGCCGACGATTAATATTCGCATAGATAACTCCTTTGGCATTCCAACACGCTCCGTAGTTAATGCATTTGAAGTAATGTCTGCTACTGGTGAAACGATTGCCTTGACTTCACCTGTTTTAGAGGAAGGTATCGATTTTAATTTTCCTACTCTAAATGAAATTGGCGAAACGAAGACGACATTGTTTTCTTTTACTAACGAAAATTCTAACATCGCCAGAGTATTAGGCAGCGCACCAATCGCCGTTATCTATGATGTGGATGCAGCTACTAATCCAGATGCAGAAACAATGGTGAGTGGTTTTGTGACCGATAGTAGCAAGTTTTCAGTAAATGTAGAAGTTGACTTGCCACTTTATGGTAATGCAGATGGTTTTATTGTTACGGATACTTTTGCGTTAGATTTTGGTGATATTGACGAAGTGGTAACGGCTGAATTTAAGGTAGTTACCGAGAACGATCTAGGTTTAGATGTAGAATTACAAGCTTATTTTGTAGATAATGCAGGCAATATTCTAGATTCTCTTTTTAAAGAAAAAACGCTAATTGTACAAGGCGCTCCAGTTGATAATGAAGGAGTAAGTACTGACAGAACTTCTACTACAGAATTTATTAACTTTTCTGCTGATCAATTTGCCAGAGTATTAAATAGTACTCAACTATTAGTAAGGTCAAATTTTTCTACTATAGATAATGGCACTACCTCCGTTAAGGTTTTTGCAACCGATGTAGTAGATTTACGAATTGGATTAAAGGTGGGAACAAAGTGATTCAAATGACGGAGTTACTATCTTGTCTTTATCAAAGACGTTTATTCAATAAAAGCGATATTTAAACTTTTGGCTAAAGCTAGTGACCAAGAACTGGTTTAAAAATTGTTGTCCAAAAGATAAATCCATTTGAACCAGTCAAATCCACATTTCAATTCGATTAATAAAGCGTATCTTACGCCGACCTAATACCATTTGGAGATCAAATAATCAAACCACCTAGTTCATCACTTTCCATGAAGGCAGTCATTCCCGTAGCTGGCACGGGTACACGCTTACGTCCGCTAACCTATACCCAACCGAAACCGCTGATTCCAGTGGCAGGTAAACCGATCATTTCATTTATAATCGATCAACTAACGGCAATTGGCGTGCGGGATTTCGTCTTTGTCATTGGCTATTTAGGGGAGAAAATCAAAAATTTCGTTGAGACGGCTTATCCAGAGATCAATAAAGAATTTGTTACTCAGGAAGAGCGTGACGGTTCAGGTCATGCTATTTGGACTGCCCGAGAGTTGATTAAGGGAGCAGATGAGATCTTTGTTTTCTTTGGTGATACCATTATCGATATCGATTTTCAAAAAGTATTGAATACGCCTAACTCTTGTCTCGGTGTAAAACGCGTAGATAATCCACGTGAATTTGGTGTAGTAGAATATGATCCAGAAAATTACGCTAAGCGAGTAGTTGAAAAGCCAACGATTCCTAAATCTAACATGGCGATGGTTGGTTTTTATAAAATTACGGAAGTAGATGCGCTGCTCAATGCGCTAGATTTTAACATTCAAAATAATATTCGTACTGGCAATGAGTTTCCTTTAACGGATGGTTTTATGCGGATGATCGAAGATGGCATTAAATTTTCTACTATTCGTGTGAATAACTGGTACAATTGCGGTAAACGCGAAGTACTATTAAAAACGAATGCTATTTTATTGGACAAGGAAGGTTATGCCTCGTATAATCTTCCACATTACGAAAATACGATTATTATTAACCCCGTAAGTATTGGTAGAGATTGTAAAATTTCCAACTCGATTATTGGTCCACACGTAACTATCGGCGATAATGCAATGATAGATTCTGCGATTGTAAAAGA
>JBGCES010000119.1:0-2114 GCA_045106545.1 Saprospiraceae bacterium | reverse complement strand
ACTGCCGCCATTCCAACCGTACTCCCAATAATAAATGCCTCTTGAATGGGCGTATTAAAAACGCGCTCCTTGCCAAATTTTTGTGCTAAAGTTGCCGCTTCGCGAAAAACGCCCCCTAAGCGATGTCCCACATCTTGTCCATAAAGTAGGCATTCTTTATGCTCGCGCATCAATTCTTCTACAGCAAGCAATGCACAATCGACCATTACTTTTTCGTCTTTATCGGAAGGAGTACGTTCGCCTTTTTCCTCTGTAACAGGCGTTGGGGCAAAAGCATGGGTAAACAAATCTGCTGGAGTAGGATCTTCGGCAGTTTGCGCTTCCGCGAATGCCGTTTCTAAATCGGTTTTTACGCGCTCTTCAATTTTAATCAACTGTTCTTCGGTAATTCCACTTTCCAGTAATTGCAACCTTAAAATCGGAAAAGGATCACGCGTTTGATGTTCTTCCAAATCATCGCGATACCATTCTTTGCGTACGCCTGAGGTGTGGTGATTTAAAAGTGGAACGGAGGCGTGCAACAAAAATGGACGGCGTTCGGTACGAATCAGGTGGAAAATATTTTGAATCTCACGGTAGCATTCCATAAAATTATTTCCTTCCACTCGACGAATTTCTATGCCTTTAAAACCTTCGGCATATTCCGCCGCATCCATCGCGCGAATTTCGTCGGCACTCGCTGAAATATCCCATTCATTATCTTGCACTACATATAAAATGGGTAATTGCCGCAAAGCTGCCATTTGCAAGGCTTCGGCAACTTCACCTTCGGTAACTGAAGCATCACCCAAAGAGCAAACTGTAATCGGTGCTTTTCCGTCTTCGGCTAATCCAATTTGTTCTTTGTATTGAATACCTAATGCAACGCCCGTCGTAGGAATCGCTTGCATACCCGTAGCAGAGGATTGGTGAGGAATGGTAGGCTTATCATCGTCTTTTAGCGAAGGATGGGAATAATAGGTGCGACCGCCTGAAAAAATATCATCGCGTTTGGCAAGCAATTGTAGCATCAACTCGTAGGGCGAAATACCAAGTCCGAGTAACATGGCATCATCGCGGTAATAAGGCGCAACGAAATCTTCTGGACGCAATTGCATACCTACCGCTAACTGAATCGCTTCGTGTCCGCGCGAGGTAGCGTGAACATATTTAGAAACGAGCTTGAAATTTGCTTCGTATAATTCCGTTAAGCCTTTGGCAGTACACATTAGTTTAAATCCGTGCAGCAGCGTTTGTTGGTCTAAACGAGTTTCAGTCGCGGTCATATACATGGTCAATTATTCCAAATTATTAATCATTCAATTAATAACTTTGGCGGTGGTTAGGCTGAATGTGGTGGTAAAGAAAAAAAATGCTGGGGCGTTGGTAAAATGATTAAAAGAACGAACGGTTGTTCGCTTTTTACAAAAGTAAAAATATTTAGGCTATATTACAAGGCGAAGAATCGCTTTTGGAGCTAATTTGTACAAATATTATTCTGAGATAACGTCAGAAAGATAGTTTTTACCAAATTAAAAATGGATTTTTTGCTTTTTGAACTATTTACACGGTTTTTGTTAAGAACACATATAAACACTTTAAAATTGCTGAAAATTCATTTTCATGCTTAAATGACTTAATTGTAACCGCATCATGGACACACCTTTAGACTATTTCGATGAATTTGAAGCAACGGGCGTAAAAGTCGTGGTCGCTCGTTACTTCTATACAGATTCAGAAGCCTATATTTATGCTGCTCGTTTGCGAGAAGCAGGGATTAACTGCTTTGTTTCTAATAGCCATGCGATTGCCGCCGTTCCTCTAGGAAACGGAGGAATAGGTTTACACGTTCGGGAAACAGATCTTTCCGCAGCCTTGACGTTAATCAAAGAGGTAGATCAACAATCTCCCGCTGAACAAGACTTTCGGGATGCAGATCATGCGGAAATTGAATATGAACGTTCTTTAAACCAACCCAATAAGGCGACGAGATTTTTGATATTATTTTTCGTTATTCTCTTTGGTGGTTTATTGGTTATGCGGGCTTTTTCACGGGCTGCAGGTTATGTAGATAGCTGGTGGGACTTTTTTTGACAGACTTATAACGCCCAATTTTACGACTTTCCACATTTACA
>JBGCES010000118.1:0-1928 GCA_045106545.1 Saprospiraceae bacterium | reverse complement strand
CGTGAAAGCGTTGAGCCGCACGCCCACTTCGACCACTTCTTTCTGCGCCGTTTTAATAAAATTAGCTTTGTAAGCAATATCGGGTCGCCCTTTCCAATGCGGAATAGTGTTAAACCACGGATCTTCTGCGTTGGTAGGTTTTTCTTTAATTTCGCTAACTGCTGCTTCCGTTTCGGTTGCTAGTACAACTACAAAATCACCTGCTTGTTCATCAAATTTCAGGTTACACTCTACCGCTAGTATTTTTTCCATACCTGCTTTGGTAGCAATCAGCGTAGTTAATCCAACCGGATTATTTTTAAGAATATTATTAAAATTAGCTTTGGATATTTTCACTTCCAGCGTCCGCAATTTATTCACAATTTGCACTTGCGAATATCCTTTCGTGCGTTGTAATTTTTGGTAAATTTTCTGAATAAATTGATGCAGTTCGGCTTTCTGTTTGTTCATCGTTTTTTGCTTGGGAGGTGGATAAATTTTACTTTCCTGACCAAATTATAAATTTTGCAGCAAAAAGGCTACCTTTCCCTTTCGGAATGACTTAAACAACAACGAAAAACAAGACGCAAAAGCGACGCTTTACGAGTATGAATATTGCCAAACGCAATCTGAAAGAGAATAAAATCATTGATGCTGCCGAAGGAATCTTTTCATCCGTTGGATTTACCAACGCAAAAATGGAAGACATCGCGGGTGCAGCGCGCATCACCAAAGTGACGCTCTACTCCTATTTCAAAAGTAAAGAAAATCTCTATCTGGCGATTACCTACCGCGCTTATAATTTACTGGAAGAAACTTATCACGAAAAAACCGAAGCATTAGAGCAAGAAGATGGATTAGCATTGGCATTGGGACTGATGGAAGCATTCATGACCTTTTGTGAACAAAATTTTCTTTATGCTGAAACTTTTCTACGCTATTACGCACTCGTACGAGCGCAAGCCGAGGGGGGAAATGCTAAACTGACGGAAGGCGTGATTGAAAGTTCTTATTTTAAAAAACTGCAAGCAGTTCAAGAACGTCCGCTACTTACGGTAATCAAAGCCGTAGATCAAGGCAAAGAAGATGGCAGTATTGTAAATCAACTCAGCTCTACTTTTTTGACTTATCACGCTTGGACTATGGTGATTGGTTACACCAAAATGGCGATGGCAACTGGAACAGCGCAGGACACTATGTATAATTTAGATTTGCAAAAAATGAAGCAATATACCCTGCGGATTGTGAGGGATTCGCTACAGCGAATAGTTTAGAAACCAAAGCGTAAGTAGTTAGATAAACACTTGATTATCAAGGTGATTTTATTCATTTCACCATTCACTCAGCAATTCTTAATTTGAAACGCGGAGTTACGGAGGCGCGGAGTTTTTTTCCGCTCTAACGTGTACTAATCTTATTGGTGCAGAGCATTTTTTCTAGCGAAAAAAATTTGGCAGAACTCGCGGAGTATGATTTACTTACAAAATGATAATTGCTACCATTAACTAATTCTCTCATTATTCTTGTAAATAGTGAACCAGCCATGAAATTTGACCAGTTCACTATTTGATGAGTTTTTTTAGAAGTTAAAACCAAGACTTACCTGCACACTCACATTGCGATCGCTATCTTCCCGATTGACCGTCGCATCTAAAATAGAGCGATCATAATCGTTATTGGTCGCATCTGAAAGACCATGATTAAGTCGTAAATCTATAAATGCTGACTCTCCCAATCCCAACATCACACCTAAATTAATTCCTAAATCCGCTTCGTTAATAAAAGAACCAGCACTTTGGAATCGATCATCGTTGCGATAATCGACTTCGTATTCAGCTGTACCACTCAACGAATTATCCTCCGTTACTTGTGCCGTTGCTTTTGTCAATACTGCAAAATTTGGTCCGCCGTAAACCTTAATTGGTCCTTCGCCAATCACTTTTTTTTTT
>JBGCES010000117.1:0-10559 GCA_045106545.1 Saprospiraceae bacterium | reverse complement strand
GCTGGGACGGAGCTTCCTGCTCCATCTCAGCTTTTAAAGTTTTAAGTTGATGACATTGACATTCGCTTAAAACTGCACCCGAGCTTCAAGAGACTTATTTAATCAACTCCAAAAACGCTTCTTCCGTCAAAATTTCTACCGTACCCAACGCCTGCGCCTTTTTCAATTTAGATCCTGCCTTCTCGCCTGCTACCAAAATATTCAACTTAGAACTAATCGCGCTAATATTGCGCGCGCCTGCCGCTGTTGCTTTGGTTTGCGCTTCTTTACGACTCATGGTTTGCAGCGTTCCAGTAAATAAGATAGTCTTATCAATCAGCGGCGCATCAGCGGAAACTACTTGTGGTTTATCCGCTTCCGTTTGGGTGAGATTAACACCCGCTTCTTCCATTTCTTTTAGTAATTCAATATTACGCGCTTGTTGAAACCATTCGGTTACATTTTGAGCGACTACGGGACCGACATCCTTGATATTCGTATAATCCTCCAGTGTCCAGTTTTGTAAATCTAAAACATGTTTAATTTCGGCAGCGATTAGTTTAGACACTTTTTTGCCTAAGTGGTGAATGGTTAGACTGTGAAGCAACCGATGAATTGGGTTATGCTTCGCCTTTTCGATTGCTTTTTCCAAATTAGCCGCAGAGCGTTTACCAAATCCTTCCAATTCTCGCACTTGCTCATAATCTAAGCGATAAATATCCGCTAGATTTTTTAACCAACCTAGATCAAAAAATTTCTCTACCAGCGATTTTCCAAACCCATCAATATCCATCGCTGGTTTAGATACATGGAAAATCATGCGTTGTAAATCCTGCTGACCGCAAACACAGTTGGGACAGCGTTGGGCTGCTTCACCTTCGCCTCGAACTAAAGCAACAGGTTGATCGGTTGTATTGATGGGACATTCTGTCGGAAATATAATTTTCTCTTCCGAACCATCACGCAACTCTTCCATCGCTTTCACAATGTAGGGAATCACGTCGCCCGCCCGTTCTACTAAAACCGTATCGCCAAAATGTAAATCTTTGGTAAGTATAAAATCTTCGTTATGTAGCGAAATTGAACTAACCGTTACACCAGCCAATTGAACAGGTTCTATTTTCGCCACGGGCGTAATCGAACCAATTTTACCTACTTGATATTCTACGTTTATTAATTTGCTGGTCGCTTGTTTCGCTTTAAATTTATACGCAATAGCCCAACGCGGGTGATGGCTCGTATAACCAATTTTTTCTTGTAAAAAGCGGCTATTTACTTTGACGACCATGCCGTCAATTTCGTAAGTATAGTCCTCGCGTTCGTCCTGCCACTTTTGACAAAAAGCAGCAACTTCCTGAATGTTTTTACACAATTTGCGTTCAACCGTAGGGATTTTAAAACCTAAATCGCCGAGTAAGGCGATGCTTTCGTCGTGCGTTTCCAAAGTTTCCAAAACCGATTCGCCTGTTGCATTAGTTGCATAACCGACTTGATAGATAAATGCGGCTAAACTCCGATTGGCTGCTTCGTTAGGATCTTTTACGCGTAATCCACCCGTAGCGGCGTTACGTGGATTTGCAAAAACGGATTGCCCTGCCGCCTCGCGTTGTTGATTAATTTTTGCAAAATTATCTTTCCGAATCAACACCTCGCCGCGTAATTCTACGCGATGAATACCACGTGAATTAAAGTCTGCTTGTAACGGCACGGAGCGAATCGCTCGGGCATTATTTGTAATTTCGTCCCCTTTGCGTCCGTTTCCACGTGTAGCAGCGCGTACCAACTGATTATCTTCATAAACCAAAGCGATACTTCCACCATCATATTTAGGTTCTACGACGTATTCCACTTCCGTGTCTTCTGCCAACAAAGCATTCTTTTTGACCTGTTTATCAAACTCTAACAAGTCTTCAGCATTATATGAATTATCCAAGGAAAGCATCGGTGTAAGGTGCTCAACCGAAGGAAAATTAGAAGTCAAATCACTAGAAACGCGTTGTGTGGGCGAATCGGGCGTAATTAAATCGGGCTGATCCGCTTCGATTTTTTCTAATTGTTTAAATAAAGTATCGTATTCAAAGTCGCTAATGACGGGATCGTTTTTGACATAATATCGCCATTCGTGATAAACGATAACTTCGCGGAGTTGTGCTGCTGTAGTGGCGGGATTGGTCGTTGTATCTTTAGCAGCAAGTAGTTGTTTAGATAGTTCGAATAGTTCTTTCTGGTTATTCATATTTACGGTTGACGGTAGAAGGTTGACGGCAGACGGGATGCCTTTTTGCTATGATTATTTAGTGTGGTAAATATCTGAAATCTTTTTGGGAAATGGATGTTTTGATAAAAATTTGTAACTTTTTTTATTATATCGTAACTTTATTGATTACAATCAATATTTAGATAAAAAGTTTTTGAAGCAATATCACTTATTTAATAGAATCAAAATAATGAAGAATACTTTAGAAAACAATGTTCGAATACTATTTGAAAGAAGAAGAAAGATGCACCCAAATGATCCAGCAGCATATAAGTATTGGGATGAATTAACTGAATTGTTAAGCCAAAATCAAGATCAAACAATCCATTTTTTTAACGAATGTAGTGAAGAAGAAGTCCTACTATTAAGTGAGGTATTTGAAGATATAGCAGAGCGATTAAAATCTCTAGCTTACATCGCAACTTTAGAAAAAGTGCAAGTCAAATTTCCAAAACTTGATTTATATCATTCCATCGAAGTTGCGAAAAAACATTCTGGATTATTTTGAATAAAATCATAATTCCTTCTTGATTAACATCAACCAACCTTTATCCCAAATTCCCCCACCTTATCTACGAAAGAAGTGCAACTCCCAACTACAAATTGCACATTCCATTAAAAAAACGTAATTTTGCGCTCTTATGAAAAATAGCTTCCAAATAGCTTTAATCTGTTGTCTAAGTATCCTTTTTATTGGTACAGCTTGCAAAAGTGAATTTGAACAAATTCGCGCAAGTGGTGATGCGGAGAAGATCTATCAAACTGCTGAACAATATTATGCTGAAGGCGAATGGTTTAAGGCACAAACCTTGTACGAATTAATTATTGGTAATTACCGTGGTAAGAAAGAGTTAGAGGATATTTATTTGAAATATGCTTATACGTACTTCAATTTAGAAAAGTATATTTTAGGAGCGTATTATTTTAAAAATTTCTCTAATACGTTTTCCAATAGTCCGAAACGACAGGAAGCAGATTACATGTCGGCGTTTTCTAATTATAAATTATCGCCTACCTTTCGCCTAGACCAAACCTCAACCAATAAAGCGATTGAGGAATTACAAATCTTTGTAAATACCTATCCTGATAGCGATAAAGTAGCATTATCGAATCAATTGATCGATGAAATGCGTAAGAAGCTGGAGAAGAAAGCATTTGAGGAAGGAAAATTGTATTCAGACTTGCGTCAATACCAAGCAGCAACGCAGTCCTTCGAGACCATGTTGAAAGATTTTCCTGAGACAACAATTGCAGAAGAAGTACGTTTCCGTATTATAGAAGCCGCATATTTGCTGGCGGAAAATAGTGTCGTTGATAAACAGGAAGAACGTTATAATGAAGTGATAAAACGCGCGAAACGTTTTTTACAGCGTTACGAGAAGAGTGACTATTTTAACGATGTGACTGTTTTTAATAAAAAATCCGAGAAAAAATTAAAATCAATAAATAATGACAGATATCAAAACGCAAGTACAGGGACTGGACGCTAATGTGCAACCCCGCGATGTAAAAGGTATGGTGGAACCTACTGGTAATGTTTACGAAGTGCTAAACATTATCGCTAGACGTGCGCGTCAATTATCCGTAGATATTAAGCAAGAATTACATTCTAAGTTGGATGAATTTGCTGTATCATCTGATACGATTGAGGAAGTAAGCGAGAATAAAGAACAAATTGAGATTTCTAAATTCTACGAACGTTTGCCTAATCCAGTGAATATCGCAACCAATGAATTTCTGGAAGAAGATTTGCACTGGCATTACCGAGAAGGAGAACGTAACCGTCGTGGTAAGTTTTAAAAAAATACGAGACGTTAGATGTTAGTCAACACTACGTAAATATTTTATCAAAAAGATGTGTTAGGTTGTGATGATCTAACACATCTTTTCATTTAGGAAACGCTGAAGGAGTAAAAAATACTTTTGTTCTTTTATTTCTAGCAATTATGCTCTATCTGTCCCCCGTCAGATTTATCGGTCTGACTTCTGACCTCTCCCTGATATGTCTTTAAAAAACAGAAAAATCATCCTTGGCATCAGTGGTAGTATTGCCGCTTACAAATGTGCTTTTCTAACACGCTTACTGATCAAAGCAGGCGCGGAGGTGAAGGTATTAATGACTCCCGCTGCGACGAAGTTCATCACTCCCTTGACCCTTTCGACTTTATCAAATCATGCCGTCTTGACGGAAGTCAGTTCGGAAGCTGGTTGGAACAATCATGTGGAATTAGGATTATGGGCGGATGCGATGGTTTTAGCGCCAACTACGGCTACGACGCTAGGAAAATTAGCTAATGCTATTTGCGATAATATGCTAGTAGCGGTCTATTTATCTGCACGTTGTCCTGTCTTTTTTGCGCCTGCGATGGACTTGGATATGTGGGTACATCCTGCTACTCAGCTGAATGTACAGCGGTTGCAATCTTATGGAAATTACTTGATTCCCGTCGGTCATGGAGAGTTAGCAAGTGGGCTAGTTGGAAATGGTCGGATGGCTGAACCTGAAGATATTGTGGCTACTTTATCACAATTTTTTCAATCTAAACAAGATTTTTCTGGAAAAAACGTATTAGTTACTGCTGGTCCTACTTACGAGGCAATTGATCCCGTTCGATTTATTGGTAATCATTCTTCAGGTAAGATGGGTGTTGCGATTGCCGAGGCGTTTGCAGCACGTGGTGCAAAAGTGCATCTAGTTTTAGGTCCTTCGCAATTAAACGTTAAGAATGAAAACATTACGGTTGAGCGTATCCGTTCGGCACAGCAAATGTATGAAGCCGTAGCACAAAAATATGAGCGAAGTGATGTAACCGTTTTGGCAGCAGCCGTAGCCGATTATCGCCCTGCTCAAATGGCTACGCAAAAAATCAAGAAAAAAACGGGCGATTTTAAAATTGAATTGGAACGCACAATCGATATTGCGGCAACGATTGGAAAGCAAAAACGTACTGACCAAATCAATATTGGTTTTGCTTTAGAAACCAATGATGCCGTAAAAAATGCACAAGGTAAATTGGAGCGCAAAAACTTCGATGCTATCGTCCTAAATACCATGGAAGACAAAGGCGCAACTTTTCAACATGATACGAATAAAGTAACGATTATTCGCAGCAACGGAACGCACCAAAGCTTTCCATTAAAAAGTAAAAAAGCGGTAGCAGAGGATATTTTAAACGTTGTCCTAGATATTTTAAAATAAGAAAAATTAAAGCATAAAATGAAGCAATTATTTATTGGACTACTAAGCCTTTTAAGTGTACAGTTGGTAACTGCACAAGAGTTAAATGTGGATATAAAAATTCTCACGCCAGGGGTGCAAGATACCGATCCAAAGGTTTTTGAAACCTTAGAGAAGGATATTCAAGACTTCATGAATAACCAAAACTGGGCAGAAGATGAATTCCAGACCGAAGAACGCATCAACGTAAATATTCAAATTACGATTAGTAAAGAATTGAGTCAAACTCGGTTTGAAGGTGAAATGGCAATTCAAGCATCGCGCCCTATTTATAATAGCTCTTACGAATCAGTAACCCTTTCGCATCGAGATCCTAATATTAAATTCGATTACGAACAGTTCCAACCGCTACAATATACTGAAAATGCTTTTGAGGATAATATATCTTCTATTTTATCTTATTATGCCTACCTAATCTTAGGTTTTGATTACGATACTTTTGAAGAATTCGGTGGTACGGCCTATTTTGAAAAAGCGGAAGAGATTTTAAATGTTGTTCCTTCAGGAGCTGCCGCAACTTTCGGTGGCTGGCGTTCACTAGACGGCAACCGCAATCGCTATTGGATTACGGAAAATATTCTAAATCCCCGTATCCGTCCCTATCGTCAAGCTATGTATAATTACCACCGTCACGGACTGGATTTGATGGCGAACGATCCAGTTGCTGGAAGAGCAATTATTACCGAAGCGATCGAGTCACTCAAAGACGTAAATCGCTCTTATCCTAATTCGATGATTATGCAAATGTTTGCGAATACGAAACGCGACGAAATCATCGAAATTTACAAGCCTGCACGGATTGAAGAGAAAAATAAAATTGTAACTACCATGTCGAAAGTGGATGCCGCTCAAGCATCCAAGTATAATGATATTCGCAAAGGGTAGGTTTTTAAGTTTGTAGTTATAAGAGTTTGTAGTTGGTAGTTGCTCGTCGTGATGTACACGCAATAAGGGCAACTACCAACTAAAAACTCCTGACTCCCAACTTCTTACTCTTCCCACCAACCTTTCTGATTATACGTATCGCCGCCAATTTTCGCGACAGCGGCATCATAACTCGCCTTATTAAACGCCTGTTCTGAAGTCGGATAGCGATAGCGAACGGGAATCAAGCCTTCATTTTGGCTATCAATTACTGGTTTCAAATTCGGAAAACCTGTACGGCGATAATTGAACCAACCTTCGTAACCCACTAGCATAGAAGCCAACCATTTTTGGGTGATAATTTGCTCCATTGCGTTATCAGAATTATATTGCACTGCCGCTTGAGTCAAGTAATCAGCAGGAATTTCCAAACCATAATATTCCAAATTAGAGCGAATACCTGCTTCGTAGAACTCCTGTGGATTTCCATCAATATAGCCTTTCAAAGCAGCTTCCGCTAAAGCAAATTGCACCTCGCTATACGTAATAAAAATACCATCTACACCATCAGGCTGATCGCGAAAAATCACACCTAATAAAGAGGCTTGCGCCAAATCATAATCATTCCGACTTTCCGAACCTAAACCATTTGGAATACCTCCATAAAGCGGATCTTCGCTCGCTGTCGGTTTAAACCACAGTTCCATCCGCGGGTCATTATAGTTTTTTAAAATTTCCTCCACCGTGGTACTCATTCGCACATTTCCATAATCGCCTTCGCGAATCGTATGCACAAACCATTGATTAGGCGCACTTGCCAAATAAGGAATCAAGGCATTTTGTACATTGGATTCAATAATAAGACCGCTGTTTACAATTTCTTGCATTTCTGCTGCGACATCTTCTTGATTAGAAATACGCAACAGGTAACGCAAGCGCAAGGAATTAGCAAACCGAATCCATTGATCTAAATCACCATTGTATAAAATATCACCTTGCATCGGAATGCCGCCTTTGCTCGTTTCTAAAATTTGTGCAGCATCGCGTAGTGTTGGTAAAATGCCGTTTTCACTTAAATAAATATCACGTTGACTATCATAAGCGGGCGTAAAATTACCGCTCGTCTCGCCTTGTAATGCTTCTGAATATGGCACATCCGTCCATAAATCCGTCAGTGTTGCCGCTAAAAATGCTTGCATAACCATGCCCGCTCCTTTGTACGCCTGATTTTGTTCTTCACCCAAATCTTTCAAGATGCGAATGTCGTTGAGTAGCGCGTATGATTTATCCCATAACTCTTGATTACTCCGAATATCGTGGCGGTCAATGTTATTAAAATCAAAACGAGCGGTTAACTGCGCTAAAAAATTACCCGCTTCCCAAGCATCAAAAGCGTTATTATTCGCTGCATTCCGTAGGACGTTGGTTAATAAAAATTGCGGATTGACTGACTCTGGGGCATTGGGATTAGTATTGATTTCTGCAAAATCTTGGGTGCAGCTAAATGCGCCTAGCAGGAGAACAAAGAATAAGAAATATATATTTTTCATAATAGATAGGATTGCTTATAGCTTTAACAAATCGGATGGATTTGTGTAGGTCTCTGCAATACTGCGGAGTAAGCTACGAGCGACTTTTTAATGATTATTGAGCATCTGACTTCTGACAGTTCGTAGAACGATCTGACAGCAAAGCGGTCTGACCTCTTTTTTATATTTTCAACCGCAAACTCACGCCCACACTCCGCGCTGACGGATAAGACATATCTTCCACTCCTTGCGCAAAACTACGTCCTTGCAAAGCATTTAATTCAGGATCGAAATGTGGATTTTCGGTAAAGAGTAATAGATTTCTACCAACTACCGAGAAAGTCGCGTCCGCAAAACCAATACGTTCAATTAAATTTTTTGGTAAAGAAATACCGATATATGCTTCGCGTAATTTTAGATAAGTTGCATCGTATAAAGCGTTCGCTTCGTTGTCGCGGTCGAAAAATTGGATGTAGTAAGGTTGTGCAGCGATTGCCGTTGCATTCTCTTCATATTGGGGTTCACTAGGTGTGCCGACATTCACTACGCCATCACCGATGACGCCCGTTTCGCGTCCAACTAGTGTATTTTCTAATGCGCCTGAAGTACTCGCAATCGCTAAAGTACGCGAGACAATTGTACCGCCGTAGCGCAAATCAAAGAGGAAACCGAAGTTGATATTTTTATAAGAAAAATCGTTGCCCCAACCCAGAATGAAATCAGGATTATAGTTTCCTAAAAGACGCAAATTTGGATCTTTCACTGGATTTCCATTTTCATCATACACATTGCGTCCATCCACTTGTAGCAGTCCCGTTCCGTACATATCGCCCATACGCCCACCTTCTTGTGCGATGTAAAAAACGCTTCGATCCGAGCGACCATAAACACGAGAAAAGCCCGTTACATATTGATCAATATCGGCGGGTAAGGATTCTACGCGAGCGATATTACGAGAAAAGTTGAAGTAGGAATTCCAATTAAAAGCGCCTCTCTGAATCGGTTGAATATTTAAAATCGCTTCGATTCCTTGATTGCGAATTTTACCACCGTTTACAATGCGACTTGTATAACCAGACGAAGTAGAAACGGGTAATTCGACAATTTGATCTTGACTAATATTGCGATACAAAGCGACATCTAAACCAATGCGATTATTCCATAAACGTACATCTGCGCCTACTTCATAAGAGTTGACTCGTTCGGGACGAAACTGGCTATTTAACAAATTATTGGAAGCGGATACCGTCGGATTTGCGCCGTAAGGCTGACCAAAAACGAAAGTGTTTTTCAAATTATACGGGTCAGTATCATTTCCTACACTCGCTACACTCACGCGCCCTTTCAAAAAACTCACATAGCTCGGTAACTGCATAAATTCACTAAACACGCTACTCAAAGAAGCAGAATAGTAAGCATAGGAATTATTATCAGCTGGCAAAGTACTTGACCAATCGTTACGTAAAGTCACATCCAAAAATAGACTGCTTTTATAAGCAATTTGCCCTAAGCCATAGAGCGAGTTAATACGTTTTTGAAAATTCTCTTGCGAGACATCTAATGGCGTCCGCGAATTTTCAAAATTATAAATACCGGGCACGGACAATTCGCCCGCCGTCGTACTCGTATAACTATAGGTCTGATCTAAACGATTGCCACCGATTCCGAAGGAGTAATCTAGATTCTTACCTAAATTGTTTTTATAGTTTAATAAGAAATCGGTATTGATTTCGCGGTAATTGACCGCATCTTCGCGATAAGCACCATTACGGAAACGTTGGGTACTAAACGCCCGCTGCGATGCGCGTAAATCATTGTAATTATCCATTCCGCTCCGTAGCGTCAATGATAGATTCTCAGTAAAATCATAACTCACGGCTACATTTCCAATTAAGCGATCTTTGTTAAAACCATTGGTGTTTTCAAACATCGCAAAGTATGGATTATCCATCCACAAGTAATTGTAGTTAAACTGTTGTAATCCTTCCTGACCTGCTTGCCAATAATTTTTTAGTGATTCCACATCCGCTTGTCGTCCCATCCACGTGAACAAATATTGCACATTTTCACTACCATAACCCGTCGCAGGACGATTATTAGAATTAGAATTAATGTAATTCAAAAAGGTACGCACTTTTAACTTGTCCGTTAGATTCAAACCGCCACTAAGTGATAGGCTATTGCGCTGCAAATCAGTATTGGGCACCATGCCTTGATTATCCAAATTGGTAAACGACAAACGAAAATCTCCTAAGTCGTTTGCGCCCGAAAGGGCGACATTATTAATGTAAGTTTGACCCGTTTCATAGAAATTTTTCACGTTATCGGGATTCGCTACAAAAGGCGTTGCTTCAATGGCATTACCTGCGCGTGCGATCACATCACCACCGCGTACCACATTGCCATTCACATCGCGGGAAGCACCCGTAAATTGCGTAATCAATTGACCATTTAGAGCCGGCCCGTAAGAATAAATCGAGCCGTCGTTAATTGCTCCGTCTTCGCCGTTTTCATATTGAAATTGCGAGCCCAGCCCTTGCCCATACTGATTTTGGTATTGCGGCAAACGCAAAGGATTCTCAAAAGTCGCACTGCTATTGATGCTTACGCCAATGCCTTTAGACTTCTCCCCTTTTTTAGTGGTAATCACGACTACGCCACTTGCCGCTCGCGAACCATATAATGCCGTCGC
>JBGCES010000116.1:0-10636 GCA_045106545.1 Saprospiraceae bacterium | reverse complement strand
TTTGTTTGTCTTCGACAAGTTTTTTGACGCAGATTTTTTCCGTAAGGCTACGTAACAAGTTATGATTCAAGTAGGTCTGATTTCGTTCATTGCTTGCTGCACAAGATTATGAAAAAAATCCGCGCAAATCAGTTTTATCCTGTTTAATCTGCGTTCCTATTAACCTACCAACTCCTAAAACCGCACTTCCGTCGCTCCCCAGCCGTACTTCGGGTGGTATTCGTTTTTAAAACTTTTGACATCGGGATGGCGGACGAGGCGGGTCGCCACTTCGTCGCGTAATCTGCCTTTGCCTAAACCGTGAATGACGAAGATATAGGCAACACCCAGCCGAATGGCTTTTTCCATAAAACGCTCAAAATGATCGAGTTGAATGCGGATAATTTGACTATTGGACATGCCCTTGATGGAATGGCTCACCAAATTTTCAATGTGCAAATCTATTTCAGGATTAAATTCCGCGAAGGCTTTGACATCGTGGGTTTGGTAACGGACATAAGCGGGCGTTCCGATGGTCGGTTTTAAATTTTGACGGGTATATTCTAATAAATTATTCTTCTTTTTTTGCGCAGTGGTTGGTTCTTTTCCGTCGAAAGCTGGGTAAAGATGTACTTTTCGATTTAGAAAAGGCGCAGTTTTTATGCGCTGAAAAAACTGTTTGGGTTTGATTTTCAATGATTTATAATGCCTTGTTCCTGTTCCTTTCGTCGTGACTTTCCACAATTCCAATTGAATTTCGGGATTATCACTTAACTCGTCATACCACAATTCTCCGACCATTTCCGCCGTCATGCTGCTCAATTTCCCATTGTGTTTTTCTTTTGCCGCTTCCGCAATTTTCAAATGGTACGTAAAAATATAATCCGCTTTTAAATCATTCAATAAATAAACCTCGTAGCGTTCGGGGATACTATTTTTTAAATCTACAGGGTCAAATGCGACTTGAATACCTTGACTTTTGATGACGGCATATTGCGATTCAATGGACGGACGGGGTGGGGGAGTAGGTGTTTTATCTTTTTTGCCAGACACAATTTTCGCCTTCGTTTTGGACGGGTTCATCAAATCAACCACGCGTTCCAAATCATCGGGAAAAATCGGAATCGTCATCTCCAAATCGCCATCCAACGCCACTTCTACCATGCCATTATCCAGTCGCCGCGTGATGATGCCTTCATCACCCGTATGTTTGAAACGGACTTTTGAGCCTATGGCGTAGAGCATAGAATGGTTGACGGTTGATGGCGGTTGACGAAATGTAAAACCGCAAAATGTAAAATATTAAATGTAAAAGTGGAGCGACATACACTTTTGACGAGTACCGTTTTGGGTTATCGAAATTTTAGTCAAAACGATACCTTAACCTCACTTTTACATTTAGCATTAAAAATGCTTAAACGACTTAATTTTCGCTAAGGTATTCAATTTTTTTAATGATGAAATGTCCGCTGGGGCAACATATTTTTGCAACTTGTATTCAACCAATAAATGTTTGAACACGTTTTTAGGTTTTATTTACAATATCAAGTGCTTGACTTGATTGATGAATTAAATAAATCAATTATCTAGCAATCCCTGATATTTGACTACTTTTGCTATTGCAACTATTAAAAACTAGGTTTGGTTTTGAAAACAACCAAAAATATTGTCTATGGATACCAACGAAAATGTAGTGATGAACGAAGAGCTAGTAGAAAAGCTGGATCGAATTGCGAAAATTCTGAAACTAGTGGCGCACCCTATTCGTTTGGGTATTGTGCATTTATTGGAATTACATCCCCGCCTTTCGGTAACGCAAATTTGTGAAATGCTAGGAAATAAAGAGCAATCACTAATTTCTCATCACTTGCAGACCATGCGTTTAAGCGGTATTTTAAGCACTAAACGCGAAGGACGTTCGATGTTTTATTCCTTAAAGGAAAAAGATGTATCCCTGATTATCGAATGTCTGGAAAGTTGTCAGTGTAATATGTAGAGGAATGGTGGACGGTTGACTGCCTGTCCCGAAGTATTTCGGGAGTAGAAGGTTGACGGTTCACGTAACGGCATAAAAAACGTCTTCGCTCGCGCCTCGTCTCCGACAGGTGCGCTATACTTCAAAACCGTGCACTCAACTCGAAACTCCCAACCCAAACAAAATACTTCTTCTCTCCGCTGGCGCATCGCTCAATTTGCTGAAATTCGCTGGTGGCAAAATTACCTGAAAAAACGCGATAAGTCTGAGTATTTAAGTTGGAAACGTTCTTACTGGCAGACCTTTTTAGAACGCACTGAAGTCAACTTAGAAATTGGACAGCGTATTTTAGATATGGGCTGTGGCCCTGCGGGAATTTTTACACAACTAGCTGATTATCAGGTGACTGCTGTTGATCCATTGTTGCAACAGTATGAAGATAAAATACCGCATTTTCAACCCATCGATTATTCAAATGTCTCTTTTGTTAATCAATCTTTAGAACAATACGTACCTACCTTAGTTTTTCCTACCGTCTTCTGCATCAACGCGATAAATCACGTAGCGGATTTAGATTTGGCTTTTGATAATTTAATCAATTGTACGGATAGGAATGGCACATTAGTCGTTTCTATTGATGCGCATAATTATCCATTTTTAAAACATATTTTTCGCCTATTGCCTGGCGATATTTTGCATCCTCATCAGTATGATTTAGCAGAGTACCGCGCGATGTTAACGCAGCGTAATTGCACGATCGAAAAAGAAATTTTGTATAAAAAAGATGGCATTTTCGATTATTGGGTATTAGTAGCGCGTAAACTTTAGACCGTTATTTTTCCTACCTTCGCGGCTACAAAAAAATAGTGAATTCGAAGAAATAAACGTTCTAATTTAGCAATGAGAATTGTTTACGAACAAGTCTTTTGTATGATTTGAAAAATTATAGAAAAAATTGTCTCCGTAACTCTACGGAGCAGGCTATTTCTAAATTTAAAATGGAAGGTTTCTTTTTATCGTTAATAATTAGATATGAGCAAAAAATTGGATAAGCTGGCAGCGAAGGAGCAGAAGATTTTAGCCAAATTAGAATTGATTGACGGAACAATTGCGGAGCAAATTGCTGCTATTAAAGCCGAAAAAATCTATCAGAAATATCAGAAAATTCATCAGAAGTACCTCAAAATTGCACAATCTTCCGATGATCCAACAGAGGCAGAGGAAGCATTGAAACGGGGCATATTTATTAATTGGTTTGCCTTTGTAGAACCCGATTTTATTAGTGGAATTGGCGAGCTGGAAGATGAAGTAGCAGTAGCATTTTACTCTATTTTAGAAGATGAAATACGGGAGCAGACCATTGATAACGAGCTAGTTTGGATGCTCTTTTACTATGCGGCTAAAAGCGATTGGGTATTGCTATATTACGCGGAACGCCGCTTTCCCAATATTACGAAATTTGTAGCGCGGACTGATCAATTATTAACTCCTGTATTGCTGGAAAAATTGAGTGGTCAAGAATTTACGGAGCGTGGTCAGATGGGGATTTATTGGGATGAGATTTTGCAATAGTATAAATAAAAAGTCAGCACAAAAATTAATTTGTCCTGACTTTTTTGTTTTAATCAATTGATTATCAGTTGATTAATTATAAATACTCTACCTCGCCACTACCTAAGTGATAGTACGCAGGTACAATTTCTAACTTACCCGCAGCTACTGCATCGCGAATAATTGCGGAACGGTTTTGTAATTCCTGCGCAGTCATTTCTGCATTTTTACGAACCACATCATTTACGGAAGCATCTCCCGCCGATGCGCTGATAGCAGGTTGGATATGAGCAAGTAAGTGGTTTAAATTATATCCGTTATCTCCGCCACCTACGGCTGCGGTTACTGCGCCACAACTTTGGTGTCCCAAAACTACAATTACTGGCGTCCCAATATGTGCTACCGCGTATTCGATACTAGCAATAGAAGAACTATTGGCAACGTTTCCTGCTACGCGCACTACGAATAACTCGCCCAATCCAGCATCGAAGGCTAATTCTGGTACGACCCGGCTATCGGCACAACTTAAAATGATGGCATAAGGATCTTGGCCACCCGTTAGGGAACTTCGGCGGGAGCTATCTTGTAATTTTCCATCTAATTTATCAGCAACAAAACGTTTGTTGCCAATTACTAATCGGGACTTTACTTCTGCAATTGTCATAAATAAAAGTAATTTGAAATGGTTTGAGTAATACTAAATCCAGTATGTAATTTGTTGTATTGCTGAAAATAACAGTTTTACTATTACATGCTAAAGTAACAATTGTACTACAGAAAGTTTTCAAAAAGACAAATATTTTTATTTTTAAATTAATAAAATATTTAATGTTTGGCATTCTTTTTGTCCTTTTGCAGTAACTCACATAACGAAACTAAACATACTACACAAACTAAATTGGTAACGACTAACTATTGAAAAGTAACGCGTAACCAAGTATTTCACTTCTTACAATTTCTTCTTATTAATTGGTCATTTGGACTGATTACTTACCAAAACATTGAGCGATTCGCCGCTCCACATCTGTAAAAGTATCAGGTAATCTGTTTTTTAAACAGCAGTTGCTGCTAATGCCATTATGGTGTCCAGCAAGATTAGATTTACTTTTACACCATCTTTTCGACAATTTGTTAGTTGATCATAAAAAAATAACTCTGTATTTTTTAAATGATAATTTCTTAGAAGGAATGATTTTTATTTAAAAATGTAGCGAAGCGATTTCACGGTCGCAGAAAGTAAGTTATCATTTAAAAAATTATAAGTATTGCCGAAACAATTAATCATTTCGGTATTGCTGAGGCAGAGTTGTTTTTTGATCAATATTAAAAATATCATACATACTTTTTTGAAAACTTAGCGGTAGGGCTATTTGCCTAATACGGACTAAACAATCAAGGTTTCAAGTAGCCCTCCGCTCTATTTTATCAAGCATACTAATTAATTAATCAAGCATATTAATCAAGCAAATCATTTTCATGTTCAAGTAATGACGATACATCGTCATTACCAAACCGTAAGGTTTATTTTATCGAATTTCTAATATTTATTTTCAAAGCTTATTTTTATTTCACTAACGATTAGCGGTTAAGTGTCTGGTCAACGGCATGTGTGACTTAGCATTTAATAACTATTCAATTTCACTAATTTTTTTAATTAATCCAATTTTTTTAAGTGGTTCAGCACTAACGGACGGCACGTTAGATAATTACCTTTTGCTTCGCAAAGGCTGATTCGCTGTGACTACAAATCGTTTAAAATTATAATCCAATGCAAAATCCGATCAACTGCGGACGAAGCCGGGCGTGCTATACCCCGACCTACCGATTCGCAACCATTTTTGCTTTTTTCTTTTTGTTTTGCTTCGGCAATCTCCAAGCGCAGTCCGAAATTGGACTCGCCAAATCCATTCTTGGGGTAGATCTACCTCAATCCCACACACCTGGTAATTTCAACGTTATATTTGAATTAAATCTACAAAACACGGGTACGACATCCTTAGAAGACCTACAAATTGTAGATCAATTAGACGCTGTAAATCAATACGGTACTGCGTTTCAGCGCATTGTGGATGCACCTACGATTGTACAATCCGATGCTACGACCCTACCTTCACTGAATACCAGTTTTTCTGGACGCAGTGGACAAGCTAATTTATTTACTAGCGGTGGTCAATTAGAGCCAGGTGAGTCTATTCGAATTCAGTTTACGGTAGAAGTTGACCCTGACGCGTCGGGAGCCAATGCTACGCTTACTAATCAGGCGATGGCAATAGCAAATGATGGAACGGCAACGGTCTCTGATTTATCCGATTCTGGAACTGACCCTAACAGTACGAATTCTGATGCTTTGGGTGACAATGGTACGAGTGATGATCCGACTCCTTTGACCGATTGCTATTCACGTATGAATACACTCGCGTGCAACGACGTCCTCAATCCAGCGATAAATGATGATTGTACGACTTCTCTTAATGCAGATAATTTAATCGAAGGAGACATCAGCGATTGTGATGATGCGACTTACCCATTAGGTGGGTATTATCAATTACAAATGAAGACTTTGGACGGTCTGACGATTGATGATCTAGATCCATCTACTCCTAATTCAGTTGAATTTGATGCGGAGCCATATGATGCAGTCATGGCAAATTTGACTAATATCGTTACGGGCAATAGCTGCTGGGTACGCATTGATATTCAGGATAAACTGGCTCCTAGTTGTGCTGCACAAAACGATGTGGAAGCTTTAATCAATCTAGATGGAATCGATCAAGGGCGCGATGGCGACTTTATTGATGATGTCGATCCTAGTGGAATTGATGATTTACAAGATGAATATATTTTATGTCGCTTTGTAGAGCAATACACTGTCGATCCTTACTTTGATGATTTAGAAGAAGAGGATTTCGTAGATTGTTCTGAAATCGAAAATATTGATAATAATACCTTATTTACGGAAGTGTGTTCTGCTGCGGACTTAGCTCCTTTTACAGTAGATAATAGCCGTTTTGATCAGACCCGTTATACCATTAGTGGTGTTTATGAACGTACGTGGAGTGTACGGGATGTGAACGGTTTTGTAAATACGAGTAGCTGTACACAGCGCGTATTTGTGTTACGTCCTTTACGTGACTTAATTGAAATTAATCCTTTACCAGACCCGATTAGTTGTACTGCAAATTTAGATCGTGCTATTGATGCTGCTAATCCTCGTTTTCTAGTTCGTAGCGGAGATAGAGATATTATTAATGGTGGTCGAGGTACTGGAAGCACTGATACTAGAGGGCGACGTTACGCACTTGGTGAAGGTTTTAGTTGCGGATATATTGTACGTTTGACGGAAGGTAATACCGTTGATTTATGTGGTGGTAGTGTGAAGCAGTTCCGAACGTTCAGTGTAATTGAGCGTTGTTCACAGGAGCAGATTTTCCGCAATGTACAGCAGATTTTAAAAATTGAAGACCAGACTCCGCCTGAATTCACGGCAGTGCCTGATTTCATTATCGGTACCGATAAATTTACTTGTACAGCTGACGGCAATATTCTAGCTGCTAGTATCACTGATGATTGTTCTCTAGCGCAAGTAGATCGAGTAACGATTGAACGTCTATTTCCACAAAGTAGCAATAGTGCTAATAACTTTATTGGTTCCGTAGAAAATGGTGGTAGTGTAAGTGATTTACCTATGGGAATGGGTACTTATTCTTTGATTTATTATGCTTCAGATGATTGTGGAAATGTGAGTCGCGATACTTCTATCTTAACGGTAGAAGACCAAACGCCTCCCGTGGTTATTTGCGATGATGAATTACATTTATCATTGATTAGCGACAATGAAGGCAGTCAATTTGCCCGCTTGCGTACGGATGCTTTGAATGAAACGAGTTATGACAACTGCTTCCCAGTTATTTTCCGGGTACGAAGTACAAACAATGCGAATCAGAGTGATAATGAATTTGGACAATTTGCAGAGTTTAGCTGTGCAGATTTAAGCAACCCTGATTTGATGGCAGAGATGTTAGTGATTGAAGACCGCGATGGTGATGGTGTATATCCTGACGATGATGGTGGATTGATTTCTTCTTGTATGGCAAGAATCCATTTAGAAGATAAAGCTGCGCCAACGATGATTTGTGAAGACCTGACGGTAAGTTGTAACGATGCGAGTTTATCTGCTTTGTTAGACCCAACACGTACTGATTTTCGCGCACCAGCTTTTGCTGAAGGTTGCCCAGGCGTAGGTAATACGACTTTGAGTTTGCGCATTTTGGATGCTAATTTCAGTGGTGACTGTGAAGCAGGAACATTTATCCGTCGCTTTACTGCTACTCGCCAACTGAATGGCTTCTCTCGTACCGCTACTTGCGATCAGCTAGTAAACGTAGAATACGTATCGGATTGGGACATTACTTTCCCTCGTGATTACGTTATCAATTGCGGTAGCAACGAAGAAGTACCACCTGCACCAGCAGTAGATGAATTATTGAAAAACTTTGGTTGTGATAGCTGGGGTGTAGAAGTAGAAGAAGATGTATTTGATGTAGTAACGGGCGGTGGTTGCCAAAAAATCATCCGTACTTACAAGTTTATCAATTGGTGTACTTGGTCACCGAATGAAGCATCAGAACCAGCGCGCGTTAATCGCCCAATTGAGATGATTTTAGATAATGCAGAACGGGTGAGTTTACGTCACTTTTCTAAAGATTTTGGCATCAACGAATTAGATGACCAAGGTGACCGCGACCCTTATGATGAAGAACAAGACTTTGCAGGTCGTAAAGACAACGACGGCGCACTAGTTATTTTGAATAGTTTAGTTGGCGGCACACGCTACGATGTATTTGGTTTTACTGATGAAGAAGAAGTGAATGACCGCGAGGATATTTACCGCGTAGATGCTAACAACTACGGACATTTTACCTACACGCAGATTATTAAAGTAGTAGATGATACCGCACCAGTAATTGCACCTATTCGCGATATTACCGTAACTGACCGTGACGGTGATTGTGTTGCATCAATCATCTTACCTGTACCAGTAATTACAGATTGTCAACCTACTTATACGGTTACTTATAATGCAGGAATTTTAGGAAGTGGTATTTTCTCCGGAACAGCGCCACGTTTAGAACCTGTTACTTTACCTAATGCACCGATTGATGCGGTTTATCCGATTACTTATACAGTTGCAGATGGTTGTGGCAATACGAGTCGGATGTCTTTTAACGTAAGTACCGTTGATGGAACGCCTCCGACTGCGACTTGTATTCCAGGTTTGTCACTTGATTTAGATGCAAATGGCGAAGCGGAAATTTGGGCATCAGATTTTGATTACAATAGTTTTGATGGTTGTAACGATGTGACGGTTTCTTTTGCTAATCTGCAAGGTACTGCTGACCCTGCTACTTTCATGGCAGACTGTAGTATGCGAGGTAGCAATGCCATTCAGTTATTAGTAACTGATGCAGCTGGTAACTCTAGCATTTGTAATACGATTTTGAATATTCAGAGTGATAATCCACAACAAGAATGTGGTGGTGGTTCAGCTATCCGAATCGCAGGTAATATTTCTACCGAAAATGGTGATGAAGTGGAAGGTGTAGCAGTACACTTAGCGGGTGAATTAGATGGCATGCACTACACGGATGTGAGTGGTATGTATCAGTTTGATGATATTCCTGATGGCTCGGAAGTACGCTTGCAACCAGAACGCAACGACAATCCACTTAATGGTGTGAGTACACACGATTTGGTGTTGATTAGCAAACATATCTTAGGTGTGCAACACCTTGATTCGCCTTACAAAATGATTGCGGCAGATGTAAATCGTTCACGGACGATTACTACTTTCGACTTAGTTCAATTGCGTAAGTTGATTTTGGGTATAGATACCGAATTTACTGATAATCAGTCATGGTGTTTTATTGATAAAAAACATGAATTCACAGATGCGTCTAACCCGTGGGCAGAAGCATTTCCAGAGTTGTTGACAATGGATGAGGTACATAATAGCATGACTGCTGACTTCGTAGCTATCAAAACGGGCGACGTAAACGGTAGTGCGATTCCTAACCAATTGGTACAAATTGGCGAGCGTTCAGTGAGCACATTACCGATTGATATTACGGTAAAACGAGAAGGTAATATTCAGATTCTTTCTTTCCACAGTAGTGTAGTTAATCGGATGGAAGGCATGCAGATGGAACTAGAGTTTAACACTCAAAAAGTTGACTTTCAGTCGGTTGAGTACGGAATTTTCCGCTCGCAACACATCAATACAATGCACGCTGATAATGGCAAACTGACTTTCAGCTGGAACGTAGATAGCGAAGTACGGGATACAGATATACCTTTGTTTCAATTAGAATTTAAAGTTGATAATAAAATTAACTGGAGTAATATTCTAAGCATTGACGAAAGTCGGATTGCGGCAGAAGCTTACGTTTATGACCTAGCGGGTGATTTAGGATTCTATGGCTTACGCCTACGCAATCGCTCGGTAGCGGAAGAGGCAGTCGTTTTATACCAAAACGCGCCAAACCCATTCATCGGTCGCACTGTGATTCCTTTTGAATTACCAACCGCGCAACGTGCTACAGTAAAAATATACTCTACTACTGGAGTGGTTGTTTTTGAACAATCAGATAACTTCTCTGCTGGTCATAACCAAGTAGAAGTAGATTGGAATGGCAAAGCGCAGACTGGACTATTGTACTATACTTTAGAAACGCCTACGCAGTCCGTGACGAAGAAGATGTTGGTGTTAGAGTAAAATAACTACCAATCAGTTATCAGTGACTAATAGCTAGTCACTGATAGCTGATTACCAATCATAACAAAAATTGGTTTTAGAAACATATTGGATTAAATTGGATAGCCTCGTTACTCATGGAGTAGCGGGGTTTTTTCATTTAGGAAATAGGCAATTCATAAAATAGCACCGTAGGAAGTAAATGAGGACAAAAGAAACCGTCCAAATGATGGAGTTATTGTTTTATCGTTACTTAGGAGACAAAGAAGTTTTTGGATTTAATTCCCTACTTGTTTGCTGCTACTGTATCTTTGCGAAAAATCAAACCACACGATGAAAAATATCCATTCTATTTGTGCGCGCGAACCTGAACAGCGCAC